>DATIMU010000392.1:0-3688 GCA_035475015.1 Acetobacteraceae bacterium | reverse complement strand
GCGCGAAGGAGAGCGCGAGCATCGAGATGAAGCGGTTGAGCTGCGCGAAGGATGGATCGCCCCAGTGAAAGCCGGTGTGGAACGACAACGGCTTGCCGGTCTCCTCGATCAGCCGGCACAGCTTCATGTAGGAATTGTGATGCACCGGCTTGTTGCGCGTCGACGTCACGGTGTAGCCGATGACCCTCGGGTCGTGGGCGTGCCGCTCGATCATGCGGACGCAAGCATCCGGGGTGTTGAACGGGAGGTACAGCATCCCGAGCAGCCGGTCCTCCGACGGCAGGACGCTCTCGATGATCCAGCGGTTGAACGCCTGCGCCAGGTTGACCTCGACATCGTCCATCGTGTGCAGGCCAAGAAGCAGCATCGCGCTCGGGAACACGACCTGGTAGTCCAGCCCCATCGCATCCATCGAGCGCCGCATCAGTTGGGCGAAGCGATGGCCGCCGCTGCCGGGATCGTCGGTCGGCTCGGCGATGGCGTGCCCATGCGGGATGCGGCCGCCGACCGACTGGAAGTTCGTGCCGGTCGGGACGTTGAGCAGCGCGTCGCCCTGCGAGAACCCGCGCAGCATCGCCTTCGCGTCATGTCGCAATACGTCGCTTTCGACGAAGCCGATGATCTCGTTCCAGAACTGAAACTCGACGGTGTGCGCGTCGATGTCGACGACAAGCTCGTAGTCGTCATGCGCGCGGGCCTGTCGCGTCGCGTGCGCGAGAATATCCCGCGTATCCGAATTCGTGGTGATCTCGGCGAGTTCCGAGAGCTGCGCCGCGGGACGGTCGAGCATCGCCTCCTCCCCGTCGTTGCCTGCGATCCGGGGGCGGCGCGCTGCACGATCAGCGGCCGCCGATCGTCACGGTTTGGCACCAGCCTACATGAATACAGTTGCAGGCCAATCACGGCCGTCGCAGGGCCAGGACGATGAGCCTGGTCGACAGCGTACATGTGATCGGCGCATCCGGCCGCACCGGCTTGGCATTGTGCCGCGCCCTGCGGGCCGATGGGGTCGAAGTCGTTCCGGTGGTGCGCGACGCGGCGAAATGGGCCGCCGTCGGACATGGCACCCCGCGCGTCGCGGACCTCGCCGACGCCACTGGCCTGGCGGCTGCGCTGCGCGATGCGCGCTGGATCGTCTCCTGCGCCCACGCGCGGCACGCGCCGGCGGTGATCGGGGCAGCACCGGGCGAGGCGCGGTTCGTGTTCCTCGGGAGCACGCGGAAATTCACCCGCTGGCCGGACGCGCACGGGCGCGGCGTGCAGGCGGGCGAGGCGGCCTTCCTGGCGTCCGGCCGCGCCGGGGTCATGCTGCACCCGACGATGATCTACGGCGCCAAGGGCGAAGACAACGTGCAGCGACTCGCCGCCCTGCTGCGCCGGCTGCCCGTGGTGCCGCTGCCCGGCGGCGGGCGGGCGCTGGTGCAGCCGATCCATCAGGACGACCTCGTGGATTGCATCCGCGCGGCGCTGGATCGGGACTGGGGCACCCCGCGAGGCTTGGTGGTGGCCGGCCCCGAGGCTGTCACCTACGCCGATTTCGTGCGCGAAGTCGCCGCCGCAGCCGGGCTCGCACGGCCGCGTCTCGTCCCGCTCCCCGCCTCCCTGCTGATTGCCGCCGCTCTGCCGACGGCGGTTCTGCCCTTCGTGCCGACGATCCGGCCGACGGAAATCCGGCGGCTTCTGGAAGACAAGGCGTTCGACATCGGCCCGATGGTGGCAACCCTGGGGGTCCGCCCCATTTCGCTGCAGGACGGGCTTGCGCGGACCTTCGCGGCGCCGCACAAGGGCTGAGAACACGGAGGCACCGATGCCGATCATCAACCGCATCGCCGATTTCCACCCGGACATGACGGAATGGCGGCGCGACCTGCACGCCCATCCCGAGCTCGCCCTGCAAGAGATCCGCACCAGCCAGGTGGTGCAGGACAAGCTGCGCTCCTTCGGCGTCGACGAGGTGGTGACGGGCCTCGCCAGGACCGGCGTGGTCGGCGTCATCCGCGGGCGCGGCCCCGGCGGCGCGATCGGCCTTCGCGCCGACATGGACGCGCTGCCATTGCAGGAGGAAACCGGCGTGCCCTACGCCTCGCAGAATGCCGGCAAGATGCACGCCTGCGGCCATGACGGCCACACCACGATGCTGCTCGGCGCCGCCCGCTATCTCGCCGAGACGCGCAATTTCGACGGCACCGTCTACGTCATCTTCCAGCCCGCCGAGGAAAATCTCGGCGGCGGCGAGATCATGGTGAAGGAGGGGTTATTCGAGCGCTTCCCGATGGAGAAGGTGTTCGGGATGCACAACTGGCCCTCGATGCCGGCGGGCACCTTCTACTGGCGCGACGGGCCGACGATGGCCGCCGTCGCCAACATCGAGATCACCGTCACCGGCAAGGGCGCGCACGGCGCCTACCCTGAGCGCGGCATCGATCCGATCGTGGTCGCGAGCCACATCGTCACCGCCCTGCAGACCATCGTCTCGCGCAACCTGAATGGCATGGAAGCCGGCGTGGTGACGATCGGCCATATCGGCGGCGGTTTCATCTACAACATCATCCCCGAGACGGTGCACATGAAGGGCACCGGCCGCTGGTTCTCCCCCAAGGTCGGCGATCTGCTGGAGAACGGCGTGCGGCGCATCGCCAAGGGCATCGCCGAGAGCTTCGGGGCGAAGGCGGAGGTGACGTTCGAGCGCGCTTACCCACCGACCGTGAACGACGCCGACGCGATGAAGCTCGCCCGGCGCGCCGCCGAGGCGGTCGCGGGCGGCGCTCGCGTCGAGCACCTCGAACGCCCGTCGATGGGCGGCGAGGATTTCGCGTTCATGCTGGAGAAGAAGCAGGGCGCCTACATCATGCTCGGCGCCGGCCGCACCAACGACGACCCGCAGCTGCACAACCCGCACTACGATTTCAACGACGAGGTTCTTCCCTTGGGCGCCTCCTACTGGGCGACGCTCGCGGAACAGCTGCTGCCGCGAAAATCCTGACCAGCGGACTCAGCGCCCGCTCGGGTCGGGTGGACGCGGCTGGGGCGGCGCGGTAGCGGCGTCCCTGCGGGCTTTTTCCGTAAGCGTCTGTCCCATCCGGTCAAGCTCGCGGTTCTCCTGGTCCTGCTGCGCCGTCGGCGGCGCGATGCCGGCGGCCCGCTCGTTGGCGCCGACGCTGCCCGCATCGGGCTCGTGCGCCCGGCCATTCCAGACATTGCCGTTGCGCGCCTGGGCGTGAGCCAGACCGGATGCCAACGAGACGACCAGCAACGCCGTCGCGGCGCCATGCACGAGCTTGCGGCTCATCCTTTTCCTCCCGCATTCGACCATTCGCGGTCAACGCGGCTGGAGCGTCCGGGATCGCTACCGCCTGGCGGCGAGCCGCCACCGGCGATGTCGCGCGCTCCGCACATCGGAACGGCGTCGACGTTTCAGGAGCCGACCTTCAGGGTCGAGACCAGTCCGCGCAGGCAGGCCAGGACGGAGAGCGCGGTGATCTTACCCGTGCGCGGGTTCTCGCGGCTCGGCACGTTCTCGATCGTCATGGTCAGCCGTGCCGACGCGGCCTCGACGCGGATGGTGTGGGTGTTGCGCGTGACGCTCGGATCGGCCCAGATCTCGACCTTGGTGCGCATCGGGCCGACCCCGGCCAGCGCGAGCGCCGCCGCGACATTGAGATTGGCGGGAAAGCCCGCCGCCGCTTCC
>DATIMU010000391.1:0-5534 GCA_035475015.1 Acetobacteraceae bacterium | reverse complement strand
GGAAAGCGCCCAGTCGAGCCGTGATCGGTTCAGTTCCGGGGTCACGGCGGTGAGCAGCGCATGATCGCCCGCGTCGTTCAGCGGATAGCCTTGCGGCTCCATCGGCAGGGAGATGAGGAACTCATGCCCGGCGGCGCGGGTCGCCTCCAGCAGCCGGTCGAGATGGGTGGCATAGGGCGAAAAGGCGAACGTGACAGCGCCGGGAAGCGCCCGGACGGCATCCTCGCTGTCCGTATCGTTGAGACCGACGCCCGCCAGCAGCACGCCGATGCGGGGGCGCGTGTCGGCTGGATCGAACCCGCGCGCATAGACCTGCGACGGCATTCGTCCGTCGGCGGTGATGCGCGGCAGGAAAGCCCCCGGGTCGCCCTTGACCGGCTCCAGCAGCGCGGGGTCGGGCGGCGCGATCGGCCCCGGCGTCTCGCGCCCCGGGCGCGCGGTCGCGGAGGCAACGGCTGTCGCGGGGGAGGCCGTGGAGGGGGCGGTCGTGGCGGGGGAGGGACGAGTTGCGGCGGCGTCCGGCGCGGCAGGCGTCGCCGCTGGCGCGGGGTGGTTCGCCGCCTCGGGCCGCGCGACGGGATGGCGGTGCGGCGGCGGGCCGAGGGCCTGGAGAACGCCGCCACCGACCACCGCGATGGCGACCACCCCGCCCCAGAACCATGCCAGCGCCCGCAGGCCCGGCGAGCTTATCGGCCAAGGAGGCCGCATGTTCGCCGACCCCCCGGTCAAATGGATCTAGTGCAGCGACACGCGCTTCTGTCCGGCCATCGCCTTCGCCAGAACGAGCGCCTGCTGCAACTGGAAGTCGGTGTCCGGCTTGCTGGCATCGAAGGTCGGCCAGTTCTCCGGCGGCTTGTTCGGGATCTCCTTGACCATCGGCGGCAGGTCGGTGCGCGGCGGCGCCGGCTGGTTGGGCGTGCCGCCCTGGTTGGTCAGCACATGGTTGAGGTCCGCCTCGCGCTCGGGACCGAACCGCGGCGTCTCGGTGCGGCTGGCCTGCACCTCCACGTCCGGCGTGATGCCGAGCCCCTGGATGGAGCGGCCGGACGGCGTGTAGTAGCGTGCGGTGGTCAGCCGCATGGCGCCGTTGCCGGGCAGCGGGATGACGGTCTGCACCGAGCCCTTGCCGAAGCTGCGGGTGCCGAGCAGGACAGCGCGGTGATGGTCCTGCAACGCGCCGGCGACGATCTCGCTGGCCGAGGCCGAGCCGCCGTTGATGAGCATCACCACCGGCAGGCCGCCGGTGATGTCGCCGCCCTTGGCGTTCCAGCGCTGGCTGTCTTCGGGGTGGCGGGCCCGGGTCGAGACGATCTCGCCCTGGTCGACGAAATCGTCGGAGACCGACACCGCCTGGTCGAGCAACCCGCCCGGGTTGTTGCGCAGGTCGAGCACGATGGCCTTGAGCTTGTCGCCAGATTGCTGCTTCAGCGTCTGCAGCGCCTTCTTCAGCCCCGCGTCGGTCTGCTCGTTGAAGCTGGTCAGCCGGATATAGGCGATGTCGCCCGGCTCGAGCCGCTGCTTGACGACCTGGATGTGGATGACCTCGCGCGTCATCGACATCTCGATCGGCTTGCTGTCGCCCTCGCGGCGGACCGTGAGGGTGATCCGGCTGTTCGGCGCGCCGCGCATCTTCTCCACCGCCTCGTTGAGGCTGAGCCCCTGCACGGTCTTGCCGTCGAGTGCGACGATCAGGTCGCCCGCCTTCACCCCGGCGCGCGCGGCCGGCGTGTCGTCGATCGGGCTGATGACCTTGATGAAGCCGTTATCCTGCGTCACCTCGATGCCGAGGCCGCCGAACTCGCCGCGGGTCTGCACCTGCATGTCGCGGAAGGCCTTGGCGTTCATGTAGTTGCTGTGCGGGTCGAGGCCCGTGAGCATCCCGTTGATCGCGTTCTCCACGAGATCGCGGTCGTTGGTGGGTTCCACGTATTCCGCCCGGACCCGCTCAAACACGTCGCCGAACAGGGTGAGGAGCCGGTAGGTGTCGGTCCGGCTCGTGCTGTCATCGGCGAAGGCGTAGTCGATGCCGAGATGCCGGGAGAGGAAGCCGGAGGCCGGGCCGAGCGCGATGCCGGCCGCGAACGCGGCACCGAGCAGCAGGCCAGTCTTGAAACGGCCAGTCCTGAAACGCCGTGGGCGAAGCTCCATTCGATCCATCCTTTGCCGCCAGCGCACCGCGTGGCCAGACCCGAAATCGGGAGCGCCATATTTCCGGCCTGCCGTGTTCGCCGTCCAGTGCTGATTTCTTAAGCGTTGGAGAGTTAATCTGCCGTTGCCGGCAGCCGGCTTTCCACCCTGGGTTCAACCCCGGGCCTTGAGCCACGCCGAGGGGTCGATCGGCCGGCCCCCGTGGCGCAACTGCACGTAGAGCGAAGGCCGGTTGCCCGGGGTATGCGGGTCCCAGGTCGGCATGACCCCGACCGGCTCGCCCGGACGTACCCTCGATCCGGCCTCTATGTCCAGCCGGGCGAGCCCGGAGAGCACCATGTGATAGCCGCCGCCGCAATCGAGGATGATGAGCAGGCCGAAGCTGCGGAACGGTGCCGCGAACACCGCCCGGCCGCCGCAGGGCGCGACCACGCGGGCGCCGGGCGGCGCCTGATAGGACAATCCGGTCGCCGGCCCGGCATCCGTCTTGTCGCCCCAGCCGCGCACCAGGGTGCCGGCCACCGGCGCGGTGAGCTGGCCCTGCCCCTTGCCGACGCTGGCGAGGCTGCCGCCGGCCGGGCTGGCGAGTGCGTCCTGCCGGCGCCGCGCCTCGCTGGCCTCCGCCGGCTGCTTGCGGCGCTCGGCGCGGGCGGCCTGGCTGCGCGCCTTCGCCTCGGCGCGCTGGCGCTCGGCCTCGAGCTGGTCGATCACGCCGCGCAGCGTCTCGGCGCGTGCTGCCGCCTTAGCCGCCTGGCTGGCGAACTCCTCGGCCTGGTCGCTGGCCGCGTCCCGCTTCGCCTGGGCGACGGCGATCTGCCGGTCGAGCTCCGCCGCCTGGGCGGCCTGGGCGGCCTGCGCGGCCGCGAGCTTGGGCGCCTCGGCTGCCATCGCCCGATCGGCCGCCTCCAACGCGGCCTGTTCCTGGCGCAGCGCCCGGGCCTGCCGCTCGAGCGTGCGTCCGATGCCTTGCAGGACCAGCACGCCGCGCAAGGCCGCCTCGGGTTGCGCTTCGACGGCGAGCAGGGTTTCCGCCGGGTAGAGCGACATGCGCTCGATCACCGGCAGCAGCGGCGCCAATTCGTCGGCCCGCGCCTGCAGCCGCGCCGCCGCCTCCCGCCGCCGCCCTGCGAGCGTGTCCATCCGGCTGGCGGCATCCTCGGTGGCGCGCTCGGCGTCGCGCAGCTTGGCGGCGGCGGCGACCCGTTCGTCGGCGAGGCGGTTGGCTTCCTGCTCCGCCGCGGTGGCGCGCGCGGCCGCTTCCTTCTGGGCAGCGATGCCGGCGGCGCGGGCACGCTCCGCCTCGTCCGCCTGCCGGCGGGCGGTCGCCGCGTCGGGCGGGCGCTCCGGCGGTGCGGCCAGCGCCGTCCCGGTCACGAGCAGGATCAGCGCGACCGGAGGGAGAAGTCTACTCCGCCGCGCGCGCGGCATGATCGCGGAGCAGCGACGCCCCGGTCATCTCCCTCGGCTGCGGCAGGCCCATCAGGTCGAGCAAGGTGGGCGCGATATCGGCCAGCCGCCCGTCGTGCAGCGCCTTGGCGCCGCCGGCCATCACGAACACCGGGACCGGGTTGGTGGTATGGGAGGTGTGCGGGCCGTCGGTCGCCGGATCGCGCATCATCTCGCAATTGCCGTGATCGGCCGTCGCCACCAGCGCGCCGCCCTGGCGCTTCACGGCATCGGCGATGCGGCCGAGGGCGGTGTCCACCGTCTCCACGGCCTTGATCGCCGCCGGCAGGCTGCCGGTATGGCCGACCATGTCCGGGTTGGCGAAATTCAGCACGATGAGGTCGTATTTCCCGCTGTCGATCGCCTCCACCGCCTTGGCGGCGAGTTCCGGTGCGGACATTTCGGGCTGCAGATCGTAGGTCGCGACCTTGGGGGAGGGCACCATGATGCGGTCCTCGCCCGGGTAGGGCTTCTCCTCGCCGCCGTTCAGGAAATAGGTGACGTGCGGATATTTCTCCGTCTCCGCCATGCGCAGTTGCGTGCGCCCGGCGGCCGCCGTCACCTCGCCGAGCAGGTGCTGCATGGTGGCCGGCGGGAACAGCGTGCCGAGGCGGCGGTCGAGCGCCGTACTGTACTGGGTCATGCCCAGGGCCGCCGCGAAGCGGATGACGCGGGAGCGCGGGAAGCCGCCGAAATCCGGTTCGAGCAGTGCCGAGAGGATCTCCCGCACCCGGTCGGCGCGGAAGTTGAAGCACAGCACGCCGTCGCCGTCGCGCATTCCCTGGTAGCCGCCGATCACGGCGGGGACGACGAACTCGTCGGTCACGTCGCGTCCATAGGCGTCGTCGATCGCGGACGCGGCATCGGCGAAGTGCGGCCCCTGGGCCTCGGTCAGCGCGAGATACGCCTTGTTGACCCGATCCCATCGCTTGTCGCGGTCCATCGCGTAGTAGCGCCCGGAGACGGTGGCGATCCGCACCGCGTCCGGCAGCGCCTCGCGCAGCCTGCGAATATCCTCGCCGCCGGATCGCGGCGGGGTGTCGCGCCCGTCGGTGAACGCATGGGCGACGACATTGACCCCGGCCGCCACCAGCAGCCGTGCCAGCGCCACCGCGTGATCCTGGTGCGAGTGCACGCCGCCCGGCGAGACCAGGCCGAGCAGGTGGCAGGTGCCGCCCGATTGCTCGAGCGCGTCGATCAGGCCGGCGAGCGCCGGCGCGCGGGCGATGCTGCCGTCCTCGATCGCATGGCCGATGCGGGGCAGTTCCTGCATCACCACCCGCCCGGCGCCGATATTGAGATGGCCGACCTCCGAATTGCCCATCTGGCCCGGCGGCAGACCGACATCGAGGCCCGACGTGCGCAGGAACCCGTGCGGACAGGAGTTCCACAGCCGGTCGAAATTCGGCGTGCTGGCCTGCAGCACGGCGTTGTCGGCCGCGTCTTCCCGCCAGCCCCAGCCATCCATCACGACCAGCATCACCGGCCGGACAAGCTGCTTTTCCGTCACGACCTCGCTCCTCCTTGCCACGGAGATGCCTAACCTCCGAGGTGCGCCGAAACAAGCGGCCTGACGGCTCCGGGCGAATGTAAAGTTTTCCGACGGAAACGATCCGGCGCGTTCAACTGGACAGTGTTAACCCGTTCGCAAGGTTTGGATAATTTTCGGGACTCATCTCGGCACATGAATTGCGACGGGGCTTGTCGAGACCATTCGACAATTGCCGGGAGCCCGCCTAGCCATGCTCAAGACCGCTGCCGCGCTGCTGTCCGGCATCGCCCTGTTCGCCGCCGTCGCCTCGGCCGCGAGTCGCGCCGCCACCATAACCTTCGGCCCCGCGGCGAATTCCGGCGTCGCGATTTCCCGTGTTCCCGGGCCGCTCGCCGCCGGCGGCGAGATCGGCAGCGCGTATGTCGGCTTCGGCATCGATTTCTCTCAT
>DATIMU010000390.1:0-9278 GCA_035475015.1 Acetobacteraceae bacterium | reverse complement strand
CCCTTCGGCGGTCAGGCGTTCGACATTTTCGATCTCATCGACAACGCCGACCAGCCGATCCACCCGACCGGCGCCACAGGGGGCGAGCCCACCCCCGCCCCCGAGCCGGCCGCCCCGGAGCCGATCATGGCCCCGCCGGAGCCGCAGCCGGAGCCGGAGCCCGCGCCGGAGGCCGCCGAGCCGGAGCCCGTCGCCGAGCAGGCGGCCCAGCCGGAACCGCCCGCGCCCGCGCCCGAGCCCGAGCCCGCCAACGACACGGCACCGGAGCTGCAGCCGATCATCGTCGGCGCCGAGGCGGAGCCAGCGGAGGACAAGAAGCGCGGCTGGTGGCGGCGCTAATCATTGGTAGGAATGGCGTAGGGCGGAAGTCATTCCGCCTCTCGGCAACGGGATGGCGGACTGAAGTCTGCCCTACGCGCCACCGCCCCGTCATTGCGAGGAGCGTAGCGACGCGGCGATCCAGCGCGGCCGCCGCCAGTGGGCACGATGGATTGTGGCACTTCCGCTTGCAATGACGCCGTTCGGACGGCTCGCGGCGAGGCGTGCTACCGCCAGCGCAGCAGGCGCGCGGCGGCGTCCCGCATGTCGGCCTCGGGGCCGCAATAGCTGAAGCGGAGGAAGCGGTTGCCGCGCGTCCGGTCGAAATCAACGCCGGGGGTCGCGGCGATGCCGGCCTCGGCCAGCATCCGGGCGCAGAACGCGACGCTGTCATTGGCCCGCTCGGCGATGTCCGCGTACAGGTAGAACGCGCCCTCGGCCGGGCTCAGCCGGGTGAAGCCCGCCTTCGGCAAGTGCTCCAGCAGATGATCGCGCGAGCGGCGGTAGCGGGCGACGTTGGCTTGCAGCTCGGGATGACAGCCGAACGCCGCCTCGGCGGCGATCTGCGAGACGTGCGGCGCGCTGATGAACAGGTTCTGCGCCAGGCACTCGACGGGCCGCACTAGGTCCTCGGGCAGCACCATCCAGCCGATCCGCCAGCCGGTCATGCTGAAATATTTAGAGAAGCTGTTGATCACCACCGCACCGGGGCTGAACGCGGCGGCCGTCGCGATAGGGCTGTCGTAGTTGAGGCCGTGATAGATCTCGTCGCTGATGAGCCGCACGCCGCCCGCGTCGCACCAGGCGGCGATAGCCCGCAGTTCGTCGACATGCAGCATGGTGCCGGCGGGATTGCACGGGCTCGCGACGATCAGGCCGTCAGGGCGGGGGTCGAGCGCGTCGAGCAAGGCGACGGTCGGCTGGAAGCGGGTTTCTGCCGTGGTCTCGATCACCACCGGCTCGATGCCGAGGGCGGTCAGGATGTTGAGGTAGGGCGGGTAGAACGGTGCCGCCATCGCCACGCGGTCGCCGGGGTCGAACGCAGCGAGGAAGGCGAGCGGGAAAGCGCCGGAGGCACCGACCGTCACCGCGATGCGCTCGATGGGCGGCGCGGTGCCGTACCAGTCCTGGCAATGAGCCGCGATGCGTTCGCGCAGGCTCTGGCGGCCGAATGCTTCGGTGTAGCCCATCGGCTCGCCCGCTTGCAGTGCCGCGACGGCGGCGGCGACCGCGCCTGCGGGCGCGCCGGTGCCGGGCTGGCCGACCTCCATGCGGATGATTTGCGGCTCATGCGCGGCGAGGCTTGCCTGGCGGGCGTTGGCCGCCGCGATCACGTCCATCACCATGAACGGCGGGGCGGCGGCGGCGCGGCCGATCTTTAGCGCCATCAGTCGCTGCCGATCGCCAGCCCGGCGCCGCGCGGGTCGGTGGCCCAGCCGCACGAGCCCTCGTTGTCGGGCAGATAGCGGCTGCAGGCGATGACGTTGGCGCGGCCGGGGTCGGGCACCGGCGTCGCCATCGGCTGACTGGTACGCAGCGTGTTCATCATCGCGGCGGCGGCGGCGAGCGGGGCAGCGGCCTGGCCGGAGCCGCCCACGCCAGCGCGGAAGGCGTGCAGCGGCTCGTTCCAGGCGATCGCGGTGGCGAGCAGCGGCGGCGGGAAGACGCTCGGCGAGGCGGCGAGCAGCAAGCCGGTCCCAGGGATGATCCGGCCGGTGCCGAACAGATTGTTCATGGTCAACGCACAGGCCACCGCGTTGCCGTCGCGGTCGAGGGTGACGAAGGTGGTCGAGGCGGGCAGCTCGGGCAGGCTGCCGGGCGGCAGGTCGGCGGTGAGCAGCGCGGTCGGGTCGCCGCCCGCCGCCCGCCAGCGCGCCGCCACCGCCATCGCGCGGGCCTGGGCGCGATCGTACGCCGCCGGATCGTTCTGCAGCACCGCGAAGGCCGCCGCCGCCGCCAGTCCGCCATCGGCCGGCGGCGGCAGGAAGGCCACCATGTCGCGGCCGTTCTGCAGCGTGACGGGCGGCAAGGTGCGGGGCAGGGCGCTCCGCAGATCGTCGATCGTGAAGGTGGCGCCGGCGCGCGGTGCGGCGTCCACCAGCCGGTGCGCCAGCGCGCCCTGGTAGAAATCGCCGACGCCGGCGGTGCGGATTTGCGCCAGCGTCGAGCCCAGTTCGGGCTGGATCAGCTGCTCGCCCTCGCCGATCGGCGTGCCGTTATGAGAGAAGGCGGCGCGCGCGGCGGGGTCGGCGAAGAGCGGGCCGGCGACCAGCGTGAGGTCGCGCACGAAGGCGCGCGAGGCCGGCACGCCGAAGCGCGCCATCTGCTCGGCCTGCACGATGAGGCTGTCGAACGGCCGCTTGCCGTAGCGCGCCTGCAACGCGAACAGCCCGCGGGCCATCATCGGCACCGCCGCCGGGCGATCCGCCGCCGCCGAGGCCCGCGCCGGTGCCGTCGGGGTGAACACGATGGCCTCGGGCACGCCCTGGTTCACCGAGTCGCGGCCCGGGCTGTAGGCGAGGCAGGCGCCGCCGCCGCCAAGGCTGGCGCGCGACGGCAGCGTCACCGAAAGCGCGAAGCCGAGCGCCACCGCCGCGTCCGCCGCCGTGCCGCCCTGCGACAGCACCTGGCGCGCCACCACCGCCGCGCGTGGCTCGTCCGCCGCGACGCCGCCGAGGAAGCCGCTGACATGCCCCGTCGCGCCCTCCGGCGGTGCCGCCGAGAACACCGTGTTGGTGACGGAGGAGATCGTCGAGCAGGCGCTGACCGTCACGCCGAGAGCGAGGGCCGCGCCGAGGCGCAACCGGGAGACGCTGTTCCGCACCTTCGCCAATCCTTCGTCAAAAGGCGGCCAGCCAAGCCGGTCCGGTCCGCGTCACGTTTCCTAGCAAACCGTGCCATAACCGGCTTCGCCCAGAGCGGCAACCGTTGGCGGCAACCGTTCGGCCGCGCCATCCCGTCAGGAAAGTAGAGCCATCGTGCGATTTCTCCTCCCTGTCCTCCTCGCTCCGCTGCTGCTCGCGGCGGTCGTGCCGGCCCGCGCCGACCAGTTCACGCCGGCGCAGCGCGACGAGATCGTCCACATCATGCGGGACGCGCTGAAGCAGGACCCGACGATCCTGCGCGACGCCGTGGAGGCGCTGCAGGCCGACGAGGGTTCGCGCCAGGAAGCGGCGGCCCGCGGCGCGATCGCCGCCTCGCGCCAGGCGCTGACCGAGGACCCCGCCGATCCGGTGGCCGGCAATCCAAAGGGCGACATCACCATCGTCGAGTTCTTCGACACCCGCTGCCCCTATTGCCGCAAGCTCGAGCCGACGATGACGGCGCTGCTGAAGTCCGATCACGGCGTGCGGCTGGTCTACAAGGATCTGCCGATCCTCGGCCCGGCCAGCGTGGTCGGCAGCAAGTCGCTGCTCGCGGCGCAGCGCCAGGAGGACCGCGTGCCCGGCGCCTACGAGAAGCTGCGCGAGGCGCTGATGCGCCCGGGCGCCGAGCAGACCCGCGAGGCGATCCTCGCCGAGGCCGGCCGCCTCGGGCTCGACACGACGCGGCTCGGCAAGGACATGGACGACCCGGCGATCCAGCGGCGCATCGACGTTAATCTGCGGCTCGCCCGCACGCTCGGCATCCAGGGCACCCCGGCCCTGGTGATCGGCGACACGCTCATTCCGGGTGCCGTCGAGACGGCCGAGCTGGAACGCGCGATCAAGACGGCGCGGGCGGGCGGGCGGTAGGGCGGACCGGAGGGACAGTCGACATCACCCGTCATGGTCCGCGCAGGCGGACCATGCACGCCTTCCTTGTGCGCCCGCAAAGTCGTGGATGCCCGTGACAAGAACGGGCATGACGGTGGTCGTACGAGTGCGCCAGCCTCAGTGAAAAGTCCGCCCGCCATCCACCGCCAGCGCCACCCCCGTCACGAACGAGGCTTCGTGCGTGGTGAGGAACAGGATCGCCGCCGCGATCTCCTCCGGCGCCGCCGCGCGCTTCAGCGCATAGCGCCCGGCGATCGCCGGATCGATCGCGCCGTCCGCCCCGCGCAGGAAGCCGGCCGTCATCGGCGTCTCGACCGCGCCGGGGCAGATCACGTTGACCCGCACCTTGGGCGCCAGCTCGAAGGCCAGCACCTTGGTCAGCCCGATGACCCCCGCCTTGGAGGCGACATAGGCGGTGCTGCCCGGCCCGGTGGGCGTCAGGCCGACACCCGAGCCGATGTTGACGATGCTGGCGCGCTCGTTCTGTTGCAGGAACGGCGCCGCCGCCTTCACCACGAGGAACGTGCCGGTCAGGTTCACCGTGAGCGTCCGGGCGAACAGCTCGGCCGAGGTGTCGGCGAGGCCTTCGCCATGAAAGATGCCGGCCGCGTTCACCACGCCGTCGAGCCCGCCGAGCGCGCCCGCCGCCTCCGCGACGGCGCGCTCCACGGCGGCGGCGTCGGCGAGATCGACCGGCACCGCGACGCCGCCCACGCTCTCCGCCACCGACCGCGCCGCCCCGGCGTCGCGATCCAGCACCGCGACTCGCGCGCCCTCGGCCGCGAACAACGCGACGGTCGCCTGCCCGATGCCCGACGCGCCGCCGGTGATGAGAATTTTCCGCCCCGCCAGCCGTCCCGCCATCGTCGCTTCCCCCGTTTGATCGATGAAAACGCTATGGTCGGACGCGCGGAGGCGTCAAGCCAACCGCCGGCGTGCTATAAGTGCGAGGCCGGAATACCGCCATGCGCGACGAACTCCTGTACCTTTGCGCGACCACGGCACTGAACCTGGTCGCGATCATGAACTTCCGCATCCCGGATGAGCGCTTCAACGTGCTGCTCCTGATCGTCCCCACATTTTTTGCTGTCGTGGTCGGTATTCCGATGTGGCTCTATGTCACGTCCGAGGTCAGCGTCCTCGTGGGTGTCTGCGCCGTGCTGATACCGCTACCCCTGATCCTTGCGATCGAGCGCATGGTGTCGCCTTACGGGCGGATCGGGCTGAGCTGGTGCGTTGTGGCAATCGGTGTCGCCTGCGCTCACTACGCGATCCACTCACCGTTCTGGCTATAAGGGGAAACACATGCCCGACACGACCGCCATCGGGCGCGGCTATCTTGCCCGGCCCCCTCGGGGCTCCGGCCCCGGCCTCGTGCTGCTCGGCGACGATCCGCGCGCGCTCGCCGACCGCTATGCCGAGGAGGGCTATGTCACGCTCGCGCCGGCGCTGTCCGGGCCGGGCGCGGTGGAGGAGGTGGCCGCCGCCGTCGCCGGGCTGCGGGCGCGGCCAGAGCAGGCGGGCGGGATCGGCTGCATCGGCTTCGGCCGGTTCGTCCCGCTCGCTATCGCCGCCGCCGCGCGAGGCGGCATCGACTGCATGATCGGCCACGGTCCGGTCGATGCCGCTTTGCTTGCGGGCGTCGCGGTGCCGCTGATGCTGCATGTCGGCGCCGACGATCCCGACGCGCCGCCGTACTTCGAGGCACCCGGCGCCACGGTGCATCTCTATCCCGGCTGCGGCGCGGAGTTGGATAAGCCCGCTGCGCTGATCGCCTACTCGCGCACGCTTGGCCTGCTGCGCCAGGTGCTCGGGCCGGTCTATGACCTCACCGCGCTGTGGGAGAACCATTGCTACCACGAGTTCGCCGCGCGCGACGTGGACGCGACGATGGCGACCATGGTTTCCGAGCCCTACGTCAACCACATCCCGACGATGACCGGCGGGGTCGGCCACGACCACCTCAAACGTTTCTATCGATACCATTTCGTCGATGCCAATCCGGACGACACGCGCCTGATCCCGATCAGCCGCACCGTGGGGGCGGACCGGGTGGTGGACGAGATGCTGTTCTGCTTCACCCACACGCGCGAGATCGACTGGATGCTGCCTGGCGTGCCGCCGACCGGGCGCTATGTCGAGGTGCCTCTGGTCGCCATCATCCGCTTCCGGGGCGACAAGCTGTACAACGAGCACATCTACTGGGACCAGGCTTCCGTCCTCGTGCAGATCGGCAAGCTCGACCCCACCGGGCTGCCGGTCGCGGGTGTCGAGACCGCGCGCAAGCTGGTGGACGAGACGCTGCCGAGCAACACGCTGATGGCCGCCTGGGCGAGCAGCGAGGGCAAGCCGATCTGACGTTTTGGTTACCCCGCACGACACAAATCGTCGCTTGCGGCGGGCGTGTCACGCTATGATCCGGCACGAATCCGACCCGCAAGGAGCCACCTCGATGGCCATTCGCAAGCTGCTGCTGCCGCTGCCCGGCCCCGTCGGCGGGGAGGCGGCGCTGGCGACCGGGCTGCAGGTGGCGCGGATATGGGACGCGCATCTCAGCGTGATGCACGTCCGCGTGGACGACCAGCGGGCACAGTCGGTGCGGTCGTTGTTCAACGGCTTCATGGCGACGCACGGCGTCACCGTCGGCGAGGCCAGCCCCGGCGGGGGCGCCGGCCTCGCGAGCTTCGCCTGGGTCAGCGGGCGCGAGGCCGACCAGGTGGTGCACCAGGCCCGCCTGTCCGACCTCATCATCGTGCCGCACCCCGAGGCCGGCGAAGACGTCTCCTCGTCCGACATGCTGCACGCCGTGCTGTTCGACAGCGGCCGCCCGGTGCTGATCGCGCCGCACGTCGTGCCGCCGGCGATCGGCACGCGCATCTGCCTCGGCTGGAACGGCACCGCCGAGTCCGCCTCGGCAGTCTACGTGCTGCTGCCCTGGCTGAAGCGCGCCGCCGCCGTCCGCATCCTCTCGGCGGAGGGCTACCAGCGGCGCGGCCCGGCGGCGGCGGACCTCGCCGCCTATCTCGCGATGCACCGCGTCGCGGCGGATTGGGTGGAGTTCCCGCCGATCGGCGGCGTGGTCGGCGCCGGGCTGCTCGCGGCGGCCGAGCAGTTCGGCTGCGACCTGCTGGCGCTGGGCGCCTACTCGCATTCCCGCTGGCGCCAAATGATCCTCGGTGGGGTGACGCGCTACGTGCTCGCCAACTCCAAGCTGCCGGTCATCATGAACCGGTAGAACATTCCAACGTCATTGCGAGCGCAGCGCGGCAATCCATCGCGCCCACAGGCGGGCGGCCTACGTTTGCGGGCACGATGGATTGCCACGCCGCCAAAGGGGCGGCTCGCAATGATGGGAGTCAGTCAGCAGCGCCCGTCGAGCTCGCCGAGCGCGACGCGCCGCAGGGTCTCGGTGCGGCCGAAGAACGGCGTGCCGAGATAGACGCGGGCGCTGATGAGGTCGGGCGAGACCTGCTGGGCGTCGACGTTGTACGTCTTGTCGTCCTCGGGATCGTAGAACCAGCCGTCGTCCCAGTTGGCGTTGCCGCTCGGCTGCAGGTTCCAGATGATCGTCCGGCCGCACATCTCGGGAGTGCGCAGCGACGGCTTGCGCAGCCACACGATCGCTCCGCACAGCTTGCCGCTGCACTCGAACACCCGCACCGCGACCTTCTCGGCGACCATCCACACGCCCTCCGGCGCCGCCGATGCGGCGCCCGGCGGCAGCGCGACCGCGATCAGCAGGACCATCGACGTCGCGATCCGTTTCAGCCGCATTGCAACTCTCCCCGGGGCCCAGGCGGAACGGGCTACCACGGCCCGCCCGGTTGCGCGATGATGGGCGCGCTTCCGGGGAGGACAATGATGGCCAAGGGCATCCTGATCGCGGCGTTCGATTTTTCCCGCGCCCATGAGGACGAGTTCCACGACTGGTATGATCTCGAACACGTGCCCGAGCGCCAGGGCGTGCCGGGCTTCGGCGCCTGCGACCGCTGGATCGGCAGCGCCAACCCGAAGCAGGCCGTCGCCACCTACGAGCTCGACAGCCTCGACGTGCTGAAAAGCCCGCCCTATCGCGCGATCGCCTATGACAATCTCTCGGTGTGGTCGAAGCGCGTCACCGGCATGTGCCAGCGCCTGATCCGCTTCGAGGGCGAGCAGATCCTGCCCGGCGACGCGGCGGCGCCGGCCGGTGCCGGAGGCCTGCTCATCAACGCGATGAGCGTCGATCCGGCGCACGCCACCGAGTTCAACGAGTGGTACGACAACGAGCACATCCCCGCCCTCGCCGCCGTCCCCGGCACGCTCGCCGCCCGACGGTTCCGCGCCCATGACGGCTCGCCGCGCTACGTCGCGCTGTACCACCTCGCCTCGCCGGAGGTGCAGGCCTCGCCGGAGTGGAAGCGCGCCGCGAGCACGCCCTGGACCGAGCGGATGCGGCCGCATTTCCGCGACCATCTGCGCATCGTGGCGCGCGCCTACACGCGCGGCGCCTGAATGCGCCGAGCGCTCGGGCTGCTACGCTACGCCTTCGCCGAGTTCGGCTCGGTCATCGTCTTCGTCATCGGGCTGTATGCGTTCGGCATCAAGCCGGCGATCGTCGCGACCATCGTGTGGATCGCCGGCGACGCGATCCAGCGCGCGGTGCGCCGCGTCGGCTTCCCGCAGACCTGGTTGTTCGCCAACGGGCTGGTGGTGGTGTTCGGCGGCGTGGACCTGTTCGCCGCGACGCCCTTCATGCTGCGCTACGAGCCGGTGGTGACGAACGGCCTCACCGGCCTCGTGTTCGCCGCCGGTGCGTTCGGCGACAAGCCGGTGATCCAGCTGCTCGCCGAGGCGCGCGGGCGCAGCTTCCCGGAGGGCGCCGAGTTCCGCCGTTTCTTCCAGGTTCTCACCTTCATCTGGGTGGCGTATTTCGCGCTCAAGGCGGCGGTCTACTATTGGCTGGCGACCCACCTCACCCTCGAGGAAGCCATGCCGATCCGCGCCGTGGTCGGCCCCGGGAGCCTCGTGGTGCTGCTCGCCTTGAGCTTCCGCAGCCGCCCGCTATTCCTGCTGCTCCGCCGCCTGCGCCTGCTGCCGGCGCCCGCGGGAGGGGCGTGAGCATCAATTATTCCGTTCCGTCATCGCGAGGAGCCCTTGCGACGAAGCGATCCATGCCGCCCGCACGATGGATCGCCACGCCGCCCAAGAGCGGCTCGCGATGAC
>DATIMU010000389.1:0-8416 GCA_035475015.1 Acetobacteraceae bacterium | reverse complement strand
ATAGGCGTGCACCGCCGAGCCGTCCTTGCTGTCATCCGCCATCGCGCATTTATGCGCGCGGTCCCAATCACCCTTGGCATCCCACCACAGCGTCTGCAGTGCGAGGCTCAGCCCGGCCGGCGGCTCGGCGGCATCCTGCGTCGCACGGAATGCGGCAAGGTCCATGTCGGCTCTCCCGTTCTGTCGGTGCTCGATATCGCGAGGTGCTCTTGCAACGAAGCGACCCATGCCGCTCGCATGATGGATTGCCGCGCGTCGCTCGCAATGACGGCCACGCCACCCGCATCTTCGTCATCGCTGGGCGCCGACCCGGCAATCAGCCGCGACCACGCGACAGAGCGGGCTGGGGCGCCTGATGGCCGGATCAGGTCCGGCCAGACGAGATCAGACGGATACGGGCATCCTGAAATCGCCACTAGCCCCGCTCGTCCTCGGTGAAGAATTTCTCCCCCGCCGCGAAATGGTTCGGCTTGAGGAAGATGCCGAGGAGCAGCGCGCCCTCCGGGGCCCGCGCGACATGCGTGTTGCCGGCCGGGCGCCAGACGAACTCGCCGGGCAACGCCTCTCCCTCGTCATCGACGAAGCGGCCTTCGAGCACGTAGGTCTGCTCTACCGCCCGGTGCTCGTGCAGCGGGATCTCGGCACCCGGCTCCAGCTTGAACAGGATGGTGGACATCCCCGAATCCGCCTCGGCGTAAAGCACCTTCATGCGGATGCCGGGAAACTTGGTCTCCTCCCACGGCATCTCGCCCACCTTGAGGTAGACCGACGGCGGCGAGGGTTCGTCGGCAAGCAGGCGCCTGCGCGCCACGGCGACACCTTCCGGCATGTTACCTTCTCCCGTGTTGCGGACCGGCATCGCGCGCCCTCCGGCGCGGCGCTGTCAAGCAGGGTCTACGCGATCAGCTCGGCAAGTTCGGTCATGCTCGCGACGATCAGGTCGGGCTGGTGCGGCCACGCGGCGAACGGGCGGCGGCGGCGGTCGATGAACGCGGCGCGCATCCCGGCGGCCTTGGCGCCGACGCAGTCGAACTCGTGGTTGGCCACGAACAGCACCTCGTCGAGCGCCACCCCGCAAATCTCGGCGGCCTTGGTGTAGGTCGCGACGTGCGGCTTGAAGGCGTTGCCCGCCGCCGCCGAGATCACCGCGTCGAACGCCACGCCGTGATGCGCGCGGGCCGCCTCCAGCATGTCGGGGTCACCGTTCGACAGCACGACCAATCGGTAGCGGGCGCGCAGCCGATCGAGGGCGGCCGGCACCTCGGGGAACGGCTTCAGCCGCTCGATGCAGCCGACGAGATAGCGCACCTCCTCCTCGGTGTGGCGGATGCCGGCGCGCTGCATCACCTGGCGAACCGACAACTGTCCGATCTCGCGATAGGAGGTGTGGCGCTGGCCGAGCAGCGCGTCGATCATCGAGTTCTCGAAATGCGTCCGCCGCCACCAGGTGACGAACGAGTACGCATTTCCCGTCCAGCCCTTCGCCTTGAGGAAATCGACCGCGACCTCCCACAGTCCCATCTGCATGTCCACGACCGTGCCGTACTGGTCGAACATGCACACTTTTACCCGATGCTTCAGCGCCTCGGCGTCCATTGGTTCGCTCCCGTCCATCAAGCCGTCCACGTCCGGTTGTCGCCGGGGCGCAACCGCAGGCCCGGGCGCAGGTTGCGGAACGGCAACCCGGACGAATCCGCCACCACCGGGCCGGGCGAGGCGGCGACGATGATGCGCTCGGCTACGGCTCCGAAATCGGCACGGAAATGCACCGACGATTTCAGCGCGAGGATGCGGCATTCCGCCGGCTCGATGCCGACATGGCGCAGGATGGCCTGGTCGTAGGCCTGGGTCTTGCGGCTGACCACCATCACCCGAATGCCGGGCTCGATCGAGATCAGCGCGATCGGTCCGAGATCGGCCGGATTGCCCGCCCCCATCGGCCCGGTGAGGGTGAAGCGGCCGTCGGTGGTCCGCTCGACACGCGCGGTGCATCGCAACGGCACGCCGTCGGACTTGCCGCCGAGCGCCAGCGCCACCTCGCCGCCCTCGCCCGCCGCGTGGCAGGCAGCGGCACTCTCGGCGTCGTTGATGAGGCACAGCACCGCGCCGGTGGCCCCCTGACGCACCAGTTCGGCGAGCAGCCCGGTGGTGTCGCCGTGGCCGCCGCCGCCGGGATTGTCCTGGGTGTCGGCGATCACCACCGGCCGCCCCGCACTGGCGGCGACGCTGATCGCCTCCGTCACCGCCTGCTCGGCTTGCATCACGCCGAGATCGAATGCGTGCTCCTGGCCCGCGACGTGCCGGGCGAAGGCGTCGGCGGCGGCATCGGCTTGCTCCTGGGTGTCGGCGAAGGCGGCCAGTGCCACGCCGCATTCGGGGAAATCCGCATAGGGAAAGCCGAAGCAGAAGGCGAGCTCCGCGAGATCGGCGCGCTCGGCGACCGCCGCACGCTCGGCCAGCACCGCGCGCATCGGGTCGACCAACGTGCATTGGCTGGTGATGGGTATCCAGAAATCGAGCTGCCGGAAGGCCCGCGCCCACGGCGCACCGCGCCGGATGCGCGCCAGCAGCAGCCGCATCGCCTGCGCGCCGGCATCCTTCATGTCGACATGCGGATAGGTCCGGTACGGCACCGCCGCGTCGACCAGCGCCACCATCCGCGCGGTGAGATTGGCGTGCGGGTCGAGGCTGATGGTCAGCGGCAGGCTCGGCCCGACGATCGCCCGCACCCGGCGCAACAATTCGCCCTCGGCATCGGGAAAGCTTTCAGCCAGCGCCGCGCCGTGCAGGTCGAGATAGACGCCGTCGAGCGGCGCCTCCCGCAAGGCCCGCGACAGGGCGGCGCATATCAGCGCGGCGATGCGCTCGAACGCCTCGTCCTGCACCGGCCCGGACGGGTTCGCGACGGCCCAGGCCAGCGGCACCAGCGCGGCATCGGCCTCCTCGGCGACCCGGATCGCCCCGGCGCTGGCCGCCGAGGTCGGGCGCAGGGCGGCGACCAGATCGCCCTCCTGCAGCGGCGGGAAGCCGCCGGGCCGCTCGAAGTCGGCCCAGGTCGCGGGGCGCGGCGCGAATGAATGGCTCTCGTGCAGAAAGCCGCCGATAGCGATGCGCAGGCTCATGCCGTTCCCCCGGTTTCGGGGTAAGCCTACAGCATGGAACGAAAGAGGCGACCATGAAGGCGTTCTGGAACCCCGTGCAACTGGCCCACACCCCGCAATTCTTCCTGCTGCGCGGCCGGCCCCGCCCCAATTTCGAGATCCCGGCGCGCGCCGAGGCCCTGCTGCTTGGGTGCCGATCGCTCGGCCTCGATGTTGTGGAGGTGCCACCGGCCGAGCGCGCCGCGATCGTGGCGGTCCACGCGCCCGACTATCTCGATTTTCTCGCTGATGGCCACTCCTCCTGGGCGGCGCAGCCAGACGCGGGACCGGAAATCGTCGCCAGTAGCCATCCGAGCCCCGAGGTGATCGCCAACGGCGCCCGGCGGCCCGAGGGCATCGCCGGCCAGGCGGGCTGGTACACGTCCGACGCGTCGTGTCCGATCGGCAAGGGCTCCTGGGCGGCGATCGAGGCGGCCGCGGGTTGCGCGCTGGCCGCCGCCGACGAGGCAGCGGCGGGACGCAGCGCCTACGCGCTCGCGCGCCCACCGGGGCACCACGCCTACCCGGCCCGCGCCGGCGGACATTGCTACGTGAACAACGCCGCCCTCGCCGCCGAGCGGCTGCGCGCCCGCGGCGCCGGCCGGGTAGCGATCCTCGACATCGACAGCCATCATGGCAACGGCACGCAGGGCATCTTCTGGCGGCGGGGCGACGTGCTGTTCGTCTCGGTCCACGGCGACCCCAACCGCTACTATCCCTGGTTCACCGGCCACGCCGGAGAGCGCGGCGAGGGCGCCGGCGCCGGGTGCAACCTCAATCTGCCCCTGGCGCTCGGCACCGGCGACCCCGGCTGGCTCGAAGCCGTCACCCAGGGGGTCAGCGCCGCCCGCGACTTTGGTGCCGACGCGCTGGTGGTGAGCCTCGGCTTCGACGCCTCCAAGGACGAGCCGCTGAACGCCCTTTCGGTGACGGCCGACGGCTTTGCCCGGGCCGGCGAGACCATCGGCGCGCTGCGCCTGCCGACCGCGATCTTGCAGGAGGGCGGCTATAATGTGGACGTGCTTGGGGATTTGCTGGTGCGATTCCTCGAAGGCTTAGGGCGCAGCTAGGGATTGCGGCCTGGTAGGGCGGAATTCATTCCGCCGCCGACTCGCGTGAGAGCGGGTCGGCGGAATAAATCCCGCCCTACGTTTCCAACGCACCACTTTATCGACTATAAGGAGAGAAATACGATAGCCTGCAGCCTCACGGTTGCAGAGCCTCCCATTCCATGACCATCGCCCGCATTCAGTCCTTCGCCTTTTCCGGCATCGAGGCGATGCCAGTCGAGGTGCAGGTGCAGATTTCCTCCGGGCTGCCCGCGTTCCTCGTGGTGGGCTTGCCGGACAAGGCGGTCGGCGAGGCGCGCGAGCGGGTGCGGGCGGCGCTGACGGCGATGGGGCTGGCGCTGCCGCCCAAACGGGTGCTGATCAATCTGGCGCCGGCCGATCTGCTGAAGGAGGGCAGCCATTTCGACCTGCCCATCGCGCTTTGCGTGCTGGCGGCGATGGACGTGCTGCCGCGCGAGGAGGTCGGCGGGTTCGCGGCCCTTGGCGAACTCTCGCTCGACGGCTCGCTGAACCCGGTCGCGGGGGTGCTGCCGGCGGCGATCGGCGCCTCGGCGCGGGATCTCGGGCTGATCTGCCCCGGCGCCCAGGGTGGTGAAGCGGCCTGGGCAGGGCGCATCGAGGTGCTGGCGCCGACCGATCTTCTATCGCTCATCAACCATTTCCGCGGCACCCAGGTACTCGCTCCGCCCGAGCCGGCGGGCGCCGCCGAGGCTCCGCCCGGTCCCGACCTCGCCGAGGTGAAAGGCATGGAGACGGCCCGCCGCGCGCTGGAGATCGCGGCGGCCGGCGGCCACAACCTGCTGCTGATCGGCCCGCCCGGCGCCGGCAAGTCGATGTTGGCCGCCCGCCTGCCCGCGCTGCTGCCCGACCTCACGCCGCGCGAGGCTCTGGAGGTCAGCATGATCCACAGCGTCGCCGGGATGCTGGATGGCGGCCGGCTGGTGATGCGCCCGCCCTATCGCGAGCCGCATCACAGCGCCTCGCAGGCGGCGCTCACCGGCGGCGGCCAACGGGCGCGGCCGGGCGAGGTGTCGCTGGCGCATCGCGGCGTGCTGTTCCTCGACGAGATGCCCGAGTTTCCCAAGCAGGCGCTGGAGGCGTTGCGTCAGCCGATGGAATCCGGCCGCACCACGGTCTCGCGCGCCACCGCGCACGTCACCTACCCGGCGCGCTTCCAGCTCATCGCGGCGATGAACCCGTGCCGCTGCGGCTATCTCGGCGACGCCGCGCGCGAATGCGGCCGCGCGCCACGCTGCGGCGAGGACTATCAGAATCGCATCAGCGGTCCGCTGCTCGATCGCGTCGACCTCACCGTCGAAGTCCAGCCCGCCTCGGCCGCCGAGCTCGCCCGCGCGCCACCTGGGGAGTGCAGCGAGGTGGTCGCCGCGCGCGTCGGCCGGGCACGGGAGGCGCAGCGCGGCCGCTACGGCGAGGACGGACCGGCGAGCAACGCGGAGGCCGAGGCGCGCGACCTCGCCATCGCCGGCGAGGCGCAGGAACTCGCCGAGAAAGCAATGGACCGGCTGCGCCTGTCGCCGCGCGGCTATACGCGAACGCTCCGCGTTGCGCGCACGATCGCCGACCTCGCCGGCGCGGATACCGTGCGGCGCCAAGACGTGGCGGAGGCATTGGCCTTTCGGCATCGGATGCCCGGCCGCTCCGGATAGCCCCTCACCCAACCCTCTCCCAAAGGGAGAGGGCTCTTTCTTCTCCCTCTCGCCGTGGGAGAGGGTCGGGGTGAGGGTCTACTCCGGCGGCAGCATCGGCTGCCCTTCATGCGCGACGAGCAAATCGTGCATGTCGTTGGCGTGCTCCTCCTCCTTGCGCAGAATCCCCTCCAGCATCACGCGGGTGGAGGGATCGTGCTCGTCGAAGAAGCGGATCAGCTCGCGGTAATGCTCGACCGCGATCCGCTCGGCGACCAGGTTCTCGCGGATCATGTCGACGAGGTTCTCGCCCTCGGCGTATTGCGAGGCGGAGCGGGTCGCGAGCCCCTCGGGATTGAAATCGGGCTTGCCGCCCAACTGGTTGATCCGCTCAGCCACCTCCATCGCGTGCTGCTGCTCCTCGGCTGCGTGCTCGGCGAACTCCGCTTTCACGCTGTCGCTCGAAATGCCGGTCGCGGCGACCGAATGCATCGTGTAGCGCAGCACGCAGACGATCTCGGTCGCCAGCACGGATTGCAGGATGTCGATGGTCTGCTTGACGTCCCCGCCATAGTCCTGCGTCACCGCGCCTTTCTCGAGGTTCTTGCGAGCGCGCTCCCGCAGCGTCTTCACGTCGGTCAGGAACGGCTTGGCGGGCGCCTTGCTCGCGGCGGGGGGTTGGCTCATGGCGGTCTCCGGTTGATGGTCGCACAAGGGAACGTATCGCATGACGCCGGGCGGCACCCTCGGTTCCGGCGAATGTCAGCCTTCGTCGCGAAACGCATCGGCGATCCGCCGCACCACGCCCGCCGCGTCGACCACCAGCACGTCGAACCGCACCCCGGCGGCACCCCAACCCGGGTGATCCGCCAGCAGGCACCCGGCGGCGGCGATCAGCCGCGCCCGCTGCCGAACGGAGACCGCCTCGGCCGCTTCGCCGAGCGTTGGCCGCGCCTTCACCTCGACGATGGCGAGCAGGCCGGCCTTCTCGGCCACCGCGTCCACCTCGCCGGCCTTGGTACGCAGCCGGCGGCCAAGCACTGTCCAGCCATCCGCCTCCAAAGCGGCACAGGCCGCCGCCTCGGCGTCGATGCCACGCCCATACGCCGCACCGCCGAGTTGCCGCCTGGTTGCCATTTGCGAAGTTCACCGATCCGCCCGCGCGCTGCAACATGGCGATGACCCGGAGTACCCCGCATGTCCCGCCTCGTCGTCCTGCTTCTCCTGCTGCTGCCGAGCCTGCCCCCACGCGTCGCGGCGGAGACACCGACCGCCATGGTCGCGGCGGCCGATCCGCTGGCGGTGTCGGCGGGGCTCTCCATCCTCAAGGCGGGCGGCAACGCGATGGACGCCGCAATCGCCGTGCAGATGGTGCTCGGCGTGGTGGAACCGCAATCCTCGGGGCTCGGCGGCGGCGCGTTCCTGCTCCACTACGACGCGGCGAGCGGCCGGGTGACGAGCTGGGACGGGCGGGAGACCGCGCCTGCCGGCGCGCGACCAGACCTGTTCCTCGCCCCCGACGGCAACCCGATGCCGTTCCGGGAGGCGGTGCTCGGTGGCCGTGCGGTCGGCGTTCCCGGCACCGCGCGGATGCTCGAGGCGGCGCACCGGGCCAACGGCAAGCTGCGCTGGGCGGCCCTGATCGCACCCGCGATCCGGCTGGCCGAGGCGGGCTTTCCGGCCTCTGGGCGCCTCGCGCACGACATCGCCGTCAACGCGGACAAATTGCGTCGTCAGCCGGCGGCGCGGGGCTATTTCCTCACCCCGGACGGCGCGCCGCTGGTCGCGGGGACCATCCTGCGCAACCAGCCGCTCGCCGACACGCTGCGCGCCTTGGCCGCCGAGGGCGCCGACGCGATGAACCGGGGCGCCATAGCCGCCGATATTTCCGCCGCCGTGCGTGCCGATCCGAACCCGGGCTCGATGACCCCGGACGATCTCGCCGCCTATACGCCGAAGGAACGCTCGCCGGTCTGCGGACCCTATCGCGGGCACACCGTCTGCGGCATGGGGCCGCCCTCCTCGGGCGGCGTGGCGGTGCTGCAGATCCTCGGGATGCTCGCGCATTTCGACCTGCCGCACCTGGCGCCGGACGGCGCCGATGCCGGGCAGGCCATCGTGGAGGCCGAGCGGCTGGCCTACGCCGACCGCGCCCGCTATCTCGCGGACACCGACTTCGTGCCCGCGCCGGTCGCGGGCCTCGTCGCGCCCGACTACCTCGCCATCCGAGCCCAGGCGATCGACCTCGACCGCGCGATCCCGCAGCCGCGCGCCGGCAACCCGCTCTGGCCATCGGCCTTGCCCGCCCTCGCCCCGCAACCATCGCAGCTGGAGCACGGCACCAGCGACGTGGCGATCATCGACGCGGCGGGCAACGCGGTGGCGCTGACCACCACCATCGAGAGCGAGTTCGGCACCGGCCTCATGGTGCGGGGCTTCGTGCTCAACAACGAGCTGACCGATTTCTCGTTCCGGCCCGAGATCGATGGGCGGTTGGTGGCGAACCGGGTGCAGCCCGGCAAGCGCCCGCGCAGCGCGATGGCACCCACCCTGGTGTTCG
>DATIMU010000388.1:0-5915 GCA_035475015.1 Acetobacteraceae bacterium | reverse complement strand
TGCCTCGGCCGCATAGGCGGCGCCGGGGGGCCTCCCGGCGCCGCCGTTCTTTTACGGGACTTCGCTGCGAACCAAGTAGCGGAACTTTGCGCCGACTCAATCGCCCGTCGCGCGCACCTTCTCCGCCAAGTCCTCGGTCGGAATCTCGATGCCGCCGCCGCGGCGGGCGGCGAGGGCGCCGGCTACCGGACCTCCCGCAACCACCGTGCGGCCGTATGCGGCGATGCTCGGCACCTGCTCCGGGGCGAGCGGCTGCATCCACTTCTTGCGCTTCAGCGCCGCCTCGATGAACGGCGCGAGCTCCGCCTGTTTGCGCGCCTCCCGCTCGGCGCGATCGGCCTGCAGCGCCGGCATCACCTCGGCGGCGAATAGCTCGAGCGCGTCGATGATGTGGGCGTGCTGGTTGCGCCCGGCCTGCTGAATGAAGATCACCTGGTCGACGCCGGCGTCCTGATACTGCCGCAGCCGCTCCACCAGCTGCGCCGGCGTGCCGATGCCGTTGCCCGCGCCCGCCTCGGGTAGCGCGGGGCGCGCCTGCTCGAACCGCTCCCACACATTCGTCACGCCCGGCTTGTGCTGGCCGTAGACGTAGAAATGGCCGAGCGCAAAGCCGAAATACTGGAAGCCCTCGCCGCCGCGCGCCTTCGCCTCGGCCTCGTCGGGATGCACCGAGAAGCCGGTCGCCATCGCGATGTTGGCGTTGACGCTGTGTCCGATCGGCACGCATTCGTCGGACTTGATGATCTCGTAATACTCGCCCGCCCATTTCGCCGCCTCGGCCGGATCGACGAAGGCGAAGGCCAGCGCGCCGATGCCGTTGCGCGCCGCGACATGGATGGTCTCGCGGTTCGAGCACGCTACCCACAGCGGCGGGTGCGGCTTCTGATACGGCTTGGGGATCACGTTGCGCGTCGGCATCGAGAAGAACTGTCCCTCGAAGCCGGGATAGGGCGTCATCGCCAGCATGTTGGCGGTCTGCTCGGTGGCCTCCGCCCACATCGCCTTCTTCTGCGCCGCATCCACGCCGAAGCCCTCCAGCTCGGTGCGCGAGGAAGACGCGCCGGTGCCCCACTCGCAACGCCCGCTGGAGACGAGATCGAGCGTCGCAATCCGCTCGGCGACGCGCGCCGGCGGGTTGTAGCCGGGCGGCGAGAGCACCACCGCATGACCGACATGGATCTGCTTGGTACGCGCGGCGGCGGCGGCGAGGAACACTTCGGGCGCCGAGCTGTGCGAATACTCCTCGAGGAAGTGATGCTCGTTGGCCCATAGATAGTCGAAGCCCAATCGGTCCGCGATCTCCACCTCGGCCAGGGCCTCGTGGATCATGCGATGCTCGGCGCGGTCGTCCCACGGACGCGGCAGCTGGAGTTCGTAGAGCAAACCGAAGCGCATGGCGTATTCCCCGTGAGCGGATTGCGGTGTGAGCCCTGCCTTATGCTGGCCCCTCGCGCCCACGTCGAGTCCGCGCTTTTCCCTCGATTTCCGTCTGGCGCCGGGCTGATACTCAAGCTGCACTCATGTGGCGGGCTTCGGCCCTGCCTCTCGGGACGTGCCGCCGCAGGTGGCCCAAGGCGGGCGCCGCCCGCCCCGACCCGACAAGGCAACAACGTCCGCGTTTCAGCGCGGGCGCACAGGGGAGTGTACCGCATGAACAAGACGCTTCCGATCACGCGCCGCGCCGCGCTGCGCACGGCAGCCGCGGCAAGTGTCCTGCCGCTCGTGCATATCCGCACGGCGGGCGCCGCCGGCAAGCTCGCGGCGGGGTTCTGGGACCATTGGGTGCCCCAGGGCAACGAGGCGATGCAGAAGCAGGTCGACGGCTGGGCCGCGAAGAACAAGGTCGAGGTCAAGACGGATTTCATCACCTCGACCGGCAGCAAGCTCCTGATCACCGCCGCCGCCGAAGCGCAGGCCGGAGCCGGTCACGACTTCCTGCCGCTCAGCAACTGGGACGTGCAGGCCTATGCCTCTCGGCTGGCTCCGATCGATGAGCACGTCAAGGCGATGGTCGCCCAGTATGGCGCGTACAGCCCGGTGGTCGAGTATCTTGGCAAGTCGGGTGGGCACTGGATGGCGATGCCCAGCAGCACCGGCACGCTCAACCTCAATTGCTGCGCCCGCATCAGCATGTTGAAGAAATTCGCCGGCATCGACGTGCAGGCGCTATATCCGGCGCACCCGGCCGACCCGTCGGCCTCCGCCGGTTGGACCTATGATGCGTTCCTGGCCGCCGCCGAGGCCTGCCAGAAGGCGGGCTACCCGTTCGGCTTGGGGCTCGGATTGACTGCCGATTCCATCAACAACACGGGCGTCATCTTCTCGGCATTCGGCGCCGACCTGGTGAACGCGAAGGGCGAGATCACGGTCGATTCCGACAACGTCCGGCGGGTGCTGGAATACGGCCAGAAGCTCGTCCGCTTCCTGCCCGCCGACACGGTGAGCTACGACGACGCCTCCAACAACCGCGCGCTGATCTCGGGCCGCAGCGCGCTGATCCTCAATCCGGCGTCCGCCTGGGCGGTCGCCAAGCGCGATGCACCGAAGGTCGCCGAGGATTGCTGGATCTTTCCCTGTCCGGCGGGGCCGAGCGGACGATTCATCCCCTTCAACTACACATTCTGGGGCGTCTGGGAGTTCAGTCGCAACAAGGCGGCGGCGATGGACCTCATCCAGTTCCTGCAGGAGCGCAAACAGGTGGAGGAGCGCGAAAACGTGGTCGCCGGCTACGACATCCCGCCGCTTCCGAGCATGTCGGATTTCCAAATCTGGTCGGATGTCGAGCCGCCCAAGGGCGTGGTCTACAACTACCCGATCCGGCCCTGGCACAACGCCCGCCCGAGCATCGCCGCCTACCCGGCGCCGCCGGAGATCGCGGTGCAGATCTATCATCGCGCGGTGCAGCCGACGATGTTCGCCAAGCTCAAGACCGGCCAGTCGATCGAGCAGGTGATCGCCTGGGCGAGGGACGAAATCCAGGGCTACATGCGCTAAGCCCTCACCCCGGCCCTCTCCCAAAGGGAGAGGGAGAAGAACGCCCTCTCCCTTGGGAGAGGGTTGGGTGAGGGGCGCTACGCCGCAGCTAGCGCCACCCGCTCCACGCGCACGCCCGCCGCCCCGAGCCGCACCAGGTTGACGGTCTTCGCGAGTTCCGGCGAGCCGGAATAGTACGCCGGCACGTCACCGTCGCCTACCGCGACCGCGCGGTCCCAGTGGCCGAGGGCGAGGTAGTCGGCGGCGGTGGCGGAAATTTCGTCCTCGCTGATGAGCCAGGACGGGCGCAGCGGGTTGGCGCGGTCGCGGCGCCACTCGAAATGGCCGTGGCCCATCGCGATCTGCCAGTGCGTCGTGCGTGGGCGTGGGCCGCGCAGCGGCGTCATGTCCTCGTAGTCGAGATGCGCGTGGCCGAATACTTCGAGCCCGTGCTCGGGAAACAGCACCGCCACCTCATGCGTGAGGCCGAGCACATGGACATTGGCGATGTCGGTCAATCCGCCGCGATGGAACACGCTGCCGGGGAGAGCGGGATCGTGGTTGCCGGGCAGCAGCACCACCGGCATCCCGGCATCGGCCAGCATCCCGGCCACCCGGTCGAGCGTCGCGGCGCCGACCCGGTTGTTGTCGAACGTGTCGCCGGCCAGCAGCAGCACGTCGACCCCGGCCGCCCGCGCCGTCGCCAGCACGCGGCCGAGCCCGGCGGTGCCGTCTCCGTCATACTGGCGCGCGGTGAGGCCCTCGTCGACGTGGAGGTCGGAGCTGTGGGCAAGCAGGATGTCGCGCGCGGGTCGGGTCACGGGGTTCTCTCGGCTGTGTCGAGCAATCTTCGCCGGGACGGAAGTTTTTGCCAAATGTGGCGGAATGTTGTTATTGTCCAACGGATGAACGCATAAGCGCAGCGCAGGCGGACGCCGATGGACACCGGACTGACCGAGGCGGACCACGCCGGCCGGCCCCAGGAGGCGGCCCACATCGACGCGCCGCCGTGTTTCACCGAGGCGCTGCACGACGCGGAGATCCTGCTCGCCTACGCCGCCGAGAGCGGCCGATTGCCGCGCGAGAAGGCCGCGCTCGGCAAGAACGTCAGCGTCGGCATCGTCGATGGCATCCTCGACGCGCGGTTGGCGCTGGAGGCCCAGGCGCTCACCAAGGACGTGCAACGGCGTTTCTGGGTGGCGGTGTCGGAGCTCTCGCGCATCGCCCACCCGGTCAGTGCCGCCTCGCTCGCCGCTTGTGCGCGGTACCCGATCCGCTGGATGAAGCTGCGCGTGCTGGTGCTCGCCTCGGCGGTGATCCTCGGCTCGATCGGGCTGTTCATGAACAACTCGACCGGCGACGAGGTGATGCAGCTCATCGACCAACAGAACGCGGCGGCGCTCAAGCTTTGGTCGGACCTGCAGTATTTCCGCATCGAGGAGGCGCCGGGTGGTCCCGCCGGCCTCGGTGGAGGAGGTGTCTCCGAGCGGCGGGCCTTCGCCGGCGCCGCCCAGCCGCAAGCGGCGACCGTGCCGCATCTGACGCCCGATGAGCTGATGGGTGAGATCGTCGAGTTCTCGCGCAAGAGCAACTGGCTGCTGGAGACCGCCGGCCGGCTGAACTACTGGTTCAATCCCGGAACCCTGACCGTGGATGTCGCGCCGGTGGTGTTCGACAAGAACAATCCGCACCACGTCGATCATCTCAACGTCCCGCCCGGCATCACCACCACACGGGAGATCGTCGAGGAGGGTCTGAACCAGATCGTCGCCTATCAGCTCATCCGCAATTTCGCGCTCGCGGTCTACAAGACCAACAGGGTGTTCTACGGCGGCATCACCACCTATCTGCTGCCCGCCGTCTACGCGCTGCTCGGGGCGTCGCTGTACGGGTTCCGGCTGTCCGCACGCTTGATCCGGCGGCGCTCGTTCCTGCCGTCCGACGCGCACAGCGCACGCTACTTCATCGCGCTCATCGCCGGCATCGTCATCGGCCTGTTCGGCTCCCTGATCCCCAAGGGGCTGGCGCTGCCGCCGCCCGCCGTCGCGTTCCTCGTCGGCTACGCGGTGGAGGCATTTTTCTCGCGCCTCGACGACATCATCAGCCGCTTCAGGAAGTCGCCCGCGACCCGCGACAAGGCCGCCCCGGACACGGCGGAGGCGGCCGCCGAGGGCTGATGGCGGAATGAATTCCGCTCTACAAGGGAATGGCGTGGGGCGGACTTCAGTCCGCCGCCGGCGTCACGTCGCGGTCAACTGACAACCGCTCTCCGCGACGGTCTCGAACGCTTCCGAGCCGGGAATCTTGGCGAGCAGCTTGTAGTAGTCCCACGGCCCCTTGCTTTCCTCGGGCGACTTTACCTCGAACAGATACATCTCGTGGCTCATGCTGCCATTCGCCAGTACCTTGCCGTTCGTGCAGAACGCATCATTCACCGGCATCCCGTGCAGATGCTTCGTCACCGCCTCCGTCTCGTCGGTGCCCGCCGCCTTCATCGCTTTCAGATATTGCAGCACGCAGGAATAGGTGCCGGCGTGAATCATGTTCGGCATCCGCCCGGTGCGCTTGAGGAAGCGGTTGCCGAAGGCGCGGGTGGTGTCGTTGAGGTCCCAATAATAGGCCTCCGTCAGCACGGCACCCTGCGCCGCCGCCAGGCCGAGGCCGTGCACCTCGGACAGCGTGAACAGCAGCGTGGCGAGCTTCTGGCCACCCTTGGCGATGCCGAACTCGGCCGCGCCCTTCATCGCGTTCGTGGTGTCCAACCCCGCGTTGGCCAGCCCGATCACCTGCGCCTTCGAGGACTTCGCCTCCAGCAGGTAGGCGGAATAATCGGTTGTGCCGAGCGGGTAGAGCACCGCGCCGAGCACTTTCCCGCCCTTCGCCTCGACGAACTTCGTCGTCTGCTCCTGCAGCGAATGGCCGAAGGCGTAGTCCACGGTGAT
>DATIMU010000387.1:0-3113 GCA_035475015.1 Acetobacteraceae bacterium | reverse complement strand
GGCCGGCGCGTCACGTTTCTGCGCAGGCTCCACGATGTAGACACGGCGGCGGATCTGGGGAATCTCCGCGTATGAAGATGCCGATGACCCCGGAGCGCCGCACCCGCTTGCGCCGCCTCGCCAGGATGCCGCTCGTCTCGCCCCGGTTGTGGCTGCGCCGGTTGGTCTTCTGGTCCGGCGCGATGCTGGTTTCAGTGTTCGCGATCAGCTTCGCGACCGGCGCCGACATGGCAATGCGGGCGCATCTGTGGATGCTCGAAGGCCGCCCCTGGCTCACCTTTGTGATCGCTCCGGCGGGCTTGGTGATCTCGCTGCTGCTGACGCGCCGCGTATTCCCCGGCGCGCAGGGCAGCGGCATCCCGCAGGTGATCGCGGCACTGCACATGACCGACGAGGCGCTGGTCGCGCGCGTGCTGAGCCTGCGCATCGCCGTCGGCAAGATATTCCTCACCTTGTTCGGCCTCGCGTGCGGCGCCTCGATCGGGCGCGAGGGGCCGACGGTGCAGGTTGGCGCCTCGATCATGTACGCGGTCGGTAAGCGGCTGCGCCTGCCGCGCGTGGAATTGCAGCGCGCCCTCGTGCTCGCCGGCGGCGCCGCCGGGATCGCCGCCGCGTTCAACACGCCGCTCGCCGGCGTGGTGTTCGCGATCGAGGAGCTCAGTCATTCCTTCGAGGCGCGCACCTCGGGCGTCGTGTTCACCGCCGTCATCATCGCCGGCGTCACGACGCTCGGGCTGATGGGCAACTACACCTATTTCGGCCACACCGCGGCTGAGCTCGATTTCGGCACGGCGTGGAGCGGGGTGGCGCTGTGTGGCGTCGCGGGTGGGCTCGCCGGCGGATTGTTCAGCTCGGCCCTGCTGGCCGCCGCGCGCGGCTTCCCCGGCCGCACCGGGCCATTCCTCGCGCGTCATCCCGTGCTGTTCGCCGCTCTCTGCGGCCTGGCGACCGCGGCCTGCGGATGGCTGTCCGACGGCAGCACGTACGGCACCGGCTACGCGCAAGCGCGCAGCATCGTCGAGGGCCATTCCACGCTTCCCGCGAGCTATGCCGGATTGAAGCTCCTCGCCAACGTCGTCTCCTACATCAGCGGCATCCCGGGCGGCATCTTCGCTCCCGCGCTCGCGGTCGGCGCCGGGCTCGGCGAGTGGCTGTCGCACATCGTTCCATCCGCAACTTCAGGCGCGGTGGTGCTGCTCGGGATGGTGGCGTATTTCTCCGGCGTGGTGCAGGCGCCGATCACCGCGACGGTGATCGTGATGGAGATGACCGACAACCAGCGCATGACGATCCCGCTGATGGCCGCCGCGTTCCTGGCGTTCGGCGTATCGCGGCTGGTCTGCCGCCGGCCGATCTACACGGCGCTCGCACGCCGCTTCGTCGCGGCGCAGACGCGCGGATCGTGAGCGCGGGCCTACTTGGCCACGGGCGCGAGATGCTCCTGCAAGCGCGGCATCAGCTCGACCAAGTTGCAGGGACGATGGCGGCTGTCGAGCTGCCATAGCAAGATGTCGTCCCAGCCATCCTTTACCGCGCCCGTGCTGCCCGGCAGCGCGAACAGATACGTCCCGCCCGCAACCCCGCCGATCGCGCGCGACTGCATCGTCGACGTGGCGATCTTCTGAAAGCTCAACATGCGGAACAACTCGCCAAAGCCCTCGATGCGTTTTTCCATGACGCGCTCGAACGCCTCGGGGGTCACGTCGCGTCCGGTGATGCCAGTGCCGCCGGTGGTGATGACGACGTCGATCGTTTCATCCGCAACCCATGCGCGCAGCAGCCGCTCGATCGCGTCGGCATCATCTTTCTCGATCGCGCGCGCAACCACATGATGTCCCGCGGTCGTGATACGCTCGGCCAGCGTGTCACCCGACGTATCGTTCGCCGCCGTGCGCGTATCCGAGACGGTGAGGACGGCGATGTTGACGGGAACGAACGGACGGGATTCGTCGATACGCGCCATGAGTGACCTCCTGCCGCGCTAATGAACGCGAGGCGCGGCGTCGGCGATTGTCTCAGTTTCGTCCTCCGGCGTGAAGCGCGGGAACGCGCCCGCCGCCATCGCGTCGAGGCTCGGCGCCGGCAGATGCAACCGTGCCGCGTAGATCCATGTGTACGTGAGCGCGTGCTGCACGAAGGCGCGGGTCTCCCGCAGCGGAATCGCCTCGATGTACATCAGCGGATCGCCACCGTCGCGGATCGCGCCACTCCAGCGCGCGAAGCTCCCCGGCCCCGCGTTGTAGCTCGCCAGCACGCGGATGAGGTCGCCGTCGATCTGGTCCTGCCCCGCGAGATAGCTCACGTAGCGTTGCCCAAGTTCGAGGTTGAGCGCGGGATCGTGCAGCCGCGCGCTGCTCGACGCGAGCGACGGGTCGCCCGCGATATAGCCGGCGGTGACCGGCATGAGCTGCATCAGCCCGCGAGCGCCGACTGGCGAGATCGCGCCAGGGTCGAAATTCGATTCGACACGGGTCAGCCCGTAGACCAGCGCGGGATCGACCTGGAAGCCGTTCCTCGGCCGCAGCCTCGGCACGGGGAAACGGTCGAAATCGCGCGGCTTGCCGTCAGCCGCCTGCACCAGGGTGGCGATCTGCGCGGTCAAATCAGTGAAGCCCGCCTCGCGGGAGACCAGCAGCACGGCGTTGCGCAAGGCAGCGTCGTCCTTGGCCGTGGGCCATAGCATCCGCAACTCGGCCTCGGCGCGGTCCGGCTGGCCGACTTGCAGCAGCGCGAACGCCCGCAACCCCTGCGGCGTGCCGGCCACGGCCTCGAGATCGGCCCCGCTCAAGGTCTGGCGGGTCCAGGCGAACCCGCCGCCCACGCCGAGCATTCGCCGGGCGATCAGGCCATAGAGCGTGCGCGGCTCCTCCGCCGCCCGTTTCATCCAGGGGGCGAAGCCGGAGGCGTGGCCGGTGCGCAGATGCGCGCGCGCCGCCCAGAAGGCGCCGGCGGCGCGCACCGCGGCGGGGGCATAGGCGGCTCGGGCGGCGTCCTCGAAATAGCCGAGCGCCATCACGGGGCGGTTCAGGCGCCAGGCGGCCAGGCCGGCGATGTAGCCGGCAAGCCCCACCTGTTCGCCGGCCGGCGTGCGGTGGACCGCGGTGCTCGCGACG
>DATIMU010000386.1:0-1869 GCA_035475015.1 Acetobacteraceae bacterium | reverse complement strand
TGGCCGCGGCGGCGCGGCCCGGCGACGTGCTGGTGTCGGCGATGGTGCGCGATCTCGCCACCGATGGCGGGCTGGCCTTCGCCGAGCGCGGGGCGTGCGCGCTGGCGGGGCTGTCCGAGCCCGTCCGGCTGCTCGTGGCCTCGTTGCGCGATGACCTGGCCGAGGCGGCGCGCTCGGGGCGCGCCGACCTGGCGGCGCTCAGCCCGCGCGAACGGGAGATCGTGGGATTCCTGGCGCGCGGCATGACCAACGGCGGAATCGCGACGGAACTTGCGCTCAGCGAGCACACGGTAAAGCGCCACGTTGCCAACATCCTGCTCAAGCTCGACCTGCCGACGCGCTCCGCCGCCGCCGCCCTGGTCGCCGGGCAGCGCTGAGCATGGCCCGAACGGGCCATGCCGCCATGGCTCGACCGGGCGAAGCGACGGCCGGCGGCGGTCGATAGCTTCTTTCGCGCAACGATAATCCGCGGGGACGACAATCCGCAGGGGAGAGCGACATGCAGCAAACGGTGGCCGTGCAACCCGATATGGACAAGCTCAACGCCTTCGTCGGCCGGATGGTCGGCGATCTGGGGGCGGCGATGAACGCCTCGCTGGCGCTCGTGGGGGACAAGCTCGGCCTCTACAAGGCGATGGCCGATGGCCCCCTGACCTCCAAGGAACTCGCTCGCAAGACCGGCACGACGGAGCGCTATGTCCGCGAATGGCTCGCCGCCCAGGCTGCGTCCGACTACGTGACCTACGACCCGGCGACCGAGCGGTTCACCCTGCCGCCGGAACAGGCGATGGTGTTCGCCCACGAGGACAGCCCGGCGTTCCTCGCCGGGGTGTACGACATCATCGCCGCGGCCTTCCGCGCCGAGCCGAAGATCATCGAGGCCTTCCGTTCCGGCCGGGGCGTGGGCTGGCACGAGCAGGACCCGTGCCTGTTCTGCGGCACCGGGCGATTTTTCCGCACCAGCTACCTGCACCACCTGACGCAGGAATGGATACCCGCGCTCGACGGCATGGCGGATCGGCTCGCGCGCGGCGGCACGGTGGCGGATGTCGGCTGCGGCGTGGGCCACTCGACGATCATCATGGCCAAGGCGTACCCTGAGGCCCGGTTCCGGGGCTTTGACTATCACTCGCCCTCGATCGAAGCGGCGCGTGAGGCGGCGGCGGAAGCCGGCGTCGCCGACCGGGTCTCGTTCGAGATCGCGGCGGCGAAGGAGTTCCCCGGCACCGGCTACGACCTGGTGACGTTCTTCGACTGCCTGCACGACATGGGCGATCCGGCCGGCGCGGCACGTCACGTCCATTCGACGCTCGCCGATGACGGGACGTGGATGATCGTCGAGCCGCAAGCCGGCGACCGGCTGACCGACAACCTCAATCCGGTCGGCCGCATGTACTACGCCGCGTCGACCGTGATCTGCACGCCCGCCTCGCTGTCGCAGGAGGTCGGCCTCGGGCTCGGCGCGCAGGCGGGCGAGATACGGCTGCGCCAGGTCGTCACCGAAGGCGGCTTCACCCGGTTCCGCCGCGCAACGGAAACCCCGTTCAACATGGTGCTGGAGGCGCGCCGCTAGGGTCTGACCGACGCCAGGCGAGCCGCTTCGTCGTCGGGAGGAGCGGCGGAGCGATCCATGCCGCCATCCGCGTGCGGCGGCATGGATCGCCGCGCTGCGCTCGCCATGACGAATCTTGTTGATATTTTCATTCACTAACGCTATACCTCGGGACATGACCGCTGTCGCCCTCTCCTCCCCAACCAGCCTGATGCCCCGCTTCGTCCTCTTCATCAACCACATCAAGCTGACCATCGGCGGGATCATGCTGTGGCGGCACGAGGTGGCGCCGCTCATCCTGCCGCTGGGGCACTATC
>DATIMU010000385.1:0-6878 GCA_035475015.1 Acetobacteraceae bacterium | reverse complement strand
TCGTGGTGTGCTGGTCCTGCGAGCCGGAACGGAACGCGGTTCCCGAGAAGCGGTAGAGCAGGGTGCCGTCATCGTTCACCCGGCCGCCGAGATCCACGATGCCGCGCACATAGCCGAGACTGCCGCCTTCAATCTGCAGGTCGCGGATGCGCTCGTCGACCGGCAGCTTGCTGGAGAAGGCGAGCAACCCGCCGGGATTGGACTGGCCGTACAGCACCGAGGGCGGCCCCTTGAGCACCTCGATGCGTTCGAGCAGGAACGGGTCGATCTGCTGTGTCGCGTAGTACGAGCCGTTGAGCAGCTTGAGGCCGTCGAGATACTGGTCTGGCCCGGCGGTCGACGTGTTGAAGCCGCGGATGGTGAGATGGTCGTAGCGGGAGGTTCCGCCGCGCTGCTCGGTCGCCACGCCCGAGGTGTAGCGCAGCGCCTCGTTCACCGAGCGGGCGTTCTGCGCGTCCATCTGTTCGCGCGTCACCGTCGAGATGGATTGCGGCGTCTCAAGGATCGGCGTGTCGGTCTTGGTCGCGGTCCGGCTCGTCGTCGCGACATAGCCGACGCCGGGGCCGGTCGGGCTTTCGCTCTGCCCGCCGACCTCGACCGGCGGCAGGGTCATGACGGCGGGCGCCTCGGCGGGCGGTGCGGCAGGGGGCGCCGGCGTCTGCGCCCATCCGCTCCCGATCGAGCATGCCAGAAACGCCCCCACGCCGACCGACGCCCTGACCCCGCCCGAAATCCCGCTCGAACCACCACTCATGTCGTCCCATCCGTCCGTCATACTGCGAATGAGAGTCACTAGCATTCGCGTTCCGGCCGTGGCAATCGGTGCCGCCGCGCCCGACGAGTGGTTTCTTGCTGCTTCCCGAGTTGGATCGCCGCCGCCGACCGGAGACCAGCAGGGGTGACGGTCGCCCCCAAAAGGGTTGCGCCGTGCCATGCGAGCCCCTATGGGAGCCGCGCTCGGCCAGCCTCAGTGGCGCTGGCCAATTCACTCCTATCCAGCTCTGGTTTTGCCCGATCGAGTTATGAAGCAAGACATTTTCGCCCGCGTCGCAGACCGGCTCCCGCTGCGGACGATCACACCGGAGCCGGCGGGGTCGTGACGAGGCCGCCGGTGCCGCGGATGTCCGTGGTCATCAACACCTTCAACCGCGCGGACAGCCTGCGACAGACCCTCGACGGGCTGACCCTGCTCGACTACCCGGCGTTCGAGGTGGTCGTGGTGAACGGCCCCTCGACCGACGGCACCGACGCCGTGCTGCGGGAGTGGGAAGGGCGCATCAAGGTTCTGACCACGGCGGAGCGCAACCTGTCGGTCTCGCGCAATCTCGGCATCGCCGGGGCGGCGGGCGAGATCGTCGCCTTCATCGACGACGATGCCTACCCGGACCCGGCGTGGCTCGATCGGCTGGCGGCGGCCTACGCGGACGACGAGGTGGCCGGCGCGGGCGGCCCGGTGTACGACCACACCGGCTACGACTTCCAGATCTTCTACAATATCGGCAACCGCTTCGGCACGTCCTGGACCGGCTGGCCCGCCGGGCACGACCCGACCGCGGTGCTGAACCGGCCCTACAGCAACGCCTATCCGTCGCTGCTCGGGGCGAATTCCTCGTTCCGCCGCGACCGGCTGGTGGAAATCGGCGGGTTCGACGAGGAGTTCGAGTATTACCTCGACGAGACGGATGTCTGCGTCCGGCTGGTCGATCGCGGCTACGTGGTTGCCATGCTCGCCGATGCCTTTGTCTATCACAAATTCCTGGCGAGCCATTTGCGCACCGAGCGGCGGGCGCTCCGCGACCGGTTCTCGGTCATCAAGAACCGGCTTTATTTCGCGATGAAGCACGCTCTCGTGATGACGTCGTATTATGAGGTGATCCAGGACGTCCTGCGCTTCGTCGACGATCACCGGGCCGAGTACCGCGACAACGTGGCGGATGGCCGCCTCACCGAGGCCGACCTGCGGAACTTCGAGACGGATGTCCACCGCGCCTTCGACACGGCGCTCGCCCGCAACCGCGAGGGCCGCGAGCGCACCCGCCCGGCGGATTGGTTCGCCGGGCATCAGCTGCCGTTTCTGCGTTTTCCGACGCGCCTGCCGGCCGCCGACAAGCTGCATCTGGCCTTCTTCAGCCAGGAATACCCGCCGGGCGCGGTGGGCGGCATCGGCCGGTTCAGCCGCGAGCTGGCCGTGGGCCTCGCCGAACTCGGACACGAGGTGCATGTGCTCACCAAGGGCACGGACCACCACACGGTGGACCTCGAGGACGGCGTCTGGGTCCACCGCATCGTACCCGAATACCATCCCCTCCCCAGCGAGCCGGTCGTCCCGCGCGTGATCTGGGACTATTCCGCCACGCTCACCGAGGAACTGCTGCGTATCAATCGGCACCGGCCGCTCGATCTGGTCGAGTTGCCGTTGTGGGATTCGGAGGGCATCGCCGCGATCCTCGACGGCACGGTGCCCACCGTGGTCAGCCTGCACACACCGCTGCCCGCGGCCCTCGAATTCAGCCCGCAGTGGAAGTCCGACCCCGACCATCACGAGCACCATATCCGGCCGCTGCTGGCGCTGGAGCCGATCTGCCTCGAACGGTGTGATCTCATCCGCGCCAATTCGGATGCGGTGATCGAGGAAATCGAACGCGGCCACGGCATCCGGCTCGACCGCGCCAAGCTCGGCGTGGTGCCGCACGGCTTCGGCGCGCCGGTCGCGCCGGCACCGCCCGGCGCCACGGCAAGGACCGGTGCCACGGCAAGGACCGGCCCCGGCGTCGAGCTGCTCTTCGTCGGCCGCCTGGAGCGGCGTAAGGGGATCGACCTGCTGCTCGACGCCGCGGCGGCCCTGCTTCCCGGCGTGCCCGGCTTGCGGCTTACGATCGTCGGCGACGACAGCCTTCCCGGTCCCGGCGGACGAACCTACCGGCAGGCGTTCGAGGCGAAGCACGCCAACCTCGTGCGGAGCGGCGCCGTGCGGTTCGCCGGCCGGGTTTCGGAAGCGGACCTCGATCGCGCATACGCGGAATGCGATATCTTCGTGGCGCCCTCGCGCTACGAATCCTTCGGGCTGGTCCTGGTCGAGGCGATGCGCCACGGCAAGCCGGCCATCGCCTGCGACATCGGCGGGATGCGCGAGGTCGTCGTCCCCGGCGAGACCGGCCTGCTGGTCCCGCTCGACGATTGGCGCGCGCTCGCCGAGGCGATCCGCGCCCTCGCCACGGACCCCGGGTTGCGCGAACGGCTGGGCCGGCGGTCCCTGGAGGTCTACGGCGAGACCTTCACGCGCGCCGCGACCGCCCATCGCGCCGTCTGCTTTTACCGCGACGGGCTGCGCCGCGTTGCCGGGCGCGGGCATCGGGCGGCTGCGGTGCGCGATGTGGAATTGATGCGGCCCTGATGCGATAGAACGCTATCTTCCGCCGCGCGGCTCGACGGCGGCCGCCGATGGTCACCACGCCGATTGTCACCACAAGGATGCTGATGCGCCTATGAGAAGCAGGATGCGCACGATAGCGGCCAGGATCGGCCGGCCAGTGCTCGGGCCGGTCCGGTCGCAGATGTTCGCCTGGATCGACTACCGAATCCGCACCGGGGGCGATCCGTCGGACCAGCTGAAGCGGGCCTGGAGCCGCGATGCGACCGCTGGCCCGATGCCGGTGTCGTTCGCCGAGGTCGTGCCGGCGCTGCTGAACGCGATCTCCACCTCCAACACCGCCGCCCGCGAGGGCAAGCGCAAGGAGATCGAGCTGAGCAACCGGCTGGCGGCGGTCGAGGCCGAGATGCGGGCGATGCGGGCGACCATCGAGCGCCTCTCCGGGAATGCCGGTCAGGGCACGGCCTGACGCCGCCATGATGTCCGAGCGTCCGGCGCCGTTCAGGATCGCGCTCTACTCCGGCGTCTACGTCAACCGCGACGGTATCGGCGGCGCGCTGACGTGCCGGCTCGACATGCTCGAACGGCTGCGGCGGAACGGCGTGCCCGTCGAGGCCGTCGTGTTCTGCCGAGGTTCCGACATCCCGGACCCGCGCGTCAGGGTATTGCGCAACGTCGCCGACTTGCTGCTCGACCCGTTCTTCATGGCCGCCGACCTCCACTCCTTCGAGTTCGGCGTGCACTACGACCTGTTCGATGCGATCTTCGTGCTGCCTTCGGGCGCCGCCGCGCTCGGCACCTACCACAACATCACGCCGCCCGAACTGGTCGCGGAGGACCAGCGGCACGCGGTGATGGAGTCCTTCCGACAGAGATATAACCTGTTCGAGACGGGCCATGTGGTCTGCGTCAGCGAGTTCAACCGGCGTGACTTGCTGGACATCGGCTTCCCGGCGGAGCGGATGAGCGTCGTGCCCTGCCCCACCCCGGCGACCCGGCTGGTGCGCCTGTCGGACAAGCTCGCGAAACGCAAGGCCGGCCCGATCGAGTTCCTCTTCGTCGGCCGCTTCGTGCGCGCCAAGGGCGTGGTCGAGCTGCTGGAAGCGGCGGACCGGCTCGCCTCCGAAAGCTTGCCGCCGTTCCGGCTGACCCTGGTCTTCAACCGCTCGTTCTCCGACCCGAAGCTGCTGGCCTGGCTCGACGAGCGGATGCGACGTGGGCCGGAACGGCGATGGCTGCGGCTGGTGCCCAGCGCCACGGATGCCGAACTCACCGCGCAATACGCCGCCGCGGACTGCTTCGTGATCCCCTCGCATCACGAGGGCTTCTGCATCCCGGTCATCGAGGCACTGTCGGCCGGCTGCCAGGTGGTCGCCGCCGACGCCGGCAACCTGCCCTTCATCCTCGACGGCCTCGGCAAGCTCGTCCCCGTCGGTGACGCGGCGGGCATCGCGGAGGCGATGCGCGCAGTGCTGCGCGAACTGCACGAGGCGCGGCAGTCCGGGCGGATGCCGATGCTCGGCACCGATCGCGGCGCCCTGCCGGTCGACGCCTGGGCGCAGGCGGTCGACTTGCATCTGCGGGGCTTCTCGCGCGAGGTGTTCGAGATCGGCTTCGCCGCGGCCTTGCGCGCCTCCCTCGCCGCCGCCGGCCGGGAGATCCCGGACTGGCTGCTGCCGGGAAACTTCGAGGCGCGGGCCGGCATCGGCGCGGCGGAAGCGGCCTAAGCGCACAGCGCGTCGGCCCGATCCGCTACCTCGTTCAGCGCCGCCTCGATCGCCGGCAGCGACTCCCGCCAGTCCGCGCGGGGCACTCGGATTACCGGGCCGCACACCACCACGCCCCGCCCGAACGGCTTCGGGATCACCATGCGGTCCCAGCTCCGCAGCACCCATCGCCGCGAGGTCTGCGCGGCGCAGGGCAGGATCGCGGCACCCGACAGGGCGGCGAGTTGGGCCACCCCGGCGGCGGCGCGCCGGCGGGGGCCGCGCGGGCCGTCGGGGGTGATGCCGATATGGCTGCCCGAGGCGAGCAGCCCGACCAGGCTGCGCATCGCCGCGGCACCACCGCGCGACGAGGAACCGGGTGCCACGTCGATGCCGAACCGGCGCACCACGGCGGCGATGAAGCGCCCGTCCCGCGAACGGCTGATGAGGATGTGCACCCGCGCCCGCCGCCCCTGGCCGCCCTTCCAGTGCCGCACCATCAGCCACTGCGCCGACATCAGCGGCAGCCGTTCGTGCCACGCGGTCATGATCGCCGGTTCGCCGAGCGCGTGCGGGGCCAGATGTTCGGCGCCATGCAGCGTCCATCGCGTCGTGCGCAGCGCGAACGACAGGTAGAGACCGAGCAGCCGCGCCAGCAATGCCTGCATCGCCGGATGTCGCAGGAGGCGCTTCAGCATCGCGGTCAGGTCGCCGGGTAGAGATCCGCCCGCGTCGGCGGCAGGCCGCTCACGCCGCGCGCGCGCTTGGTCGCGACGGTCTGGAAGATGCCGAGCGTGCCGCGCTCGAAGGCCAGCGACACGCCCGCCAGATAGAGCAGCCACAACCGCGTCTTGGCCGCGCCGACCTCGCGCTCGGCGGCGTCGCGCTGGGCATAGAGCCGCTCGCACCACAGCCGCGTCGTGCGCGCGTAGTGCTCGCGCCATGCCTCGGTGTCGTGCACCTCGAAGCCGGCGCGCTCCAGGCTCGCTTGGGTGTTGCCGATGTGGTCGAGATCGGCGCCCGGGAACACGTAGTTGATGATGGCCGCGTATTCCGGTCGCTTCCTATGAAAGTCGCGGTCGGTGCGCTTGGCGGGGCGAGTGATCGCGTGATGCAGCATCACGCCGCGCGGCCGCAGCAGCGCGCGCATCTTGGCGAAATACGCCGCGTGGTTGGCACGGCCGACATGCTCGAACATGCCGATCGAGGCGATCCGGTCGTATTCCCCGTCGAGCGCGCGAAAATCCTTCAGCTCCACCGTCACGCGGTCCTGCAAGCCCAGCCGGGCGATCTTCTCGCGTGCGAAGTCGAACTGCGCCTGCGACAGGGTCACGCCATGCGCTTGCACGCCGTGATGCAGCGCCGCGTGGCACACGAGGCCGCCCCAGCCGCAGCCGATGTCGCGGAAGCGGTCGCACGGCGCCAGGCGCAGCTTGCGGCAGATCATCGCCAGCTTGGCCTGCTGCGCCGCCTCCAGCGAGGCGTCCCAGGTCGGGAAGTAGGCGCAGGAATACTGCATCTCGGGGTCGAGGAAGAGCCCGTAGAACGCATTGGACAGATCGTAGTGGAACTGCACCTGTGCCGCGTCGTCGCGCCCCGCATCGGCGCGCGGGCGCTGCTTGCCGCCGAAGCCGTGCTCCGCGCCGGCCCGACCGGTCCGCGCCAGCAGGAACGGGAGCAAGTTCCAGAGCAGCCGCCGCTTGTCGAGCCGCCGCGCCAGGCCGCGGGTCGCGCCGCCGCGCCGGGCGGCGAGGTCGAGCAGCGTGCCGCCCTCGATGTCGAGCGCGCCCTCCGCCGCCAGC
>DATIMU010000384.1:0-10669 GCA_035475015.1 Acetobacteraceae bacterium | reverse complement strand
CCGGCATCACGCGGCATCTCGACGGAATGCTCGACGGCCTGCGCTTCGGCGCCGGCCGGCCTCGGTTGGTCCATCGGCTGGACCGCGACACCTCGGGCGCGCTGGCGCTGGCGCGCACGCCGGGCAGTGCCGCGAAGCTCGCCGCCGCGTTTCGCACCCGTGCTGTGGAGAAGACCTATTGGGCGGTGGTTGCCGGCCGGCCGGTGCCGGTCGAGGGCCGTATCGACCTCTCCCTGGTCCGCATCGGCGGGGCGCGTGGCGAGCGCACCATGCCGGCGGATCGCGACGACCCAGAAGCGGCCCGTGCGATCACCGACTACCGCACCCTTGACAACGCGGCGCAGAAGCTCGCCTGGCTGGAATTGCAGCCGCTGACCGGGCGGACCCACCAGCTCCGGGTGCATTGCGTGGCGATCGGCGCGCCGATCCTGGGGGACGTGAAATACGCCGAGCCCGACCAGAACGACGCCGGCTCAGCGCTGGTGGCGGGGCTGTCCGACCGGCTCCATCTGCACGCCCGCGCGTTGCGCCTGCCGCATCCCGCGGGCGGAACGGTCATGGTCGAGGCCGATCTGCCGCCCCATATGCGCGGCACGTTCCAGACGCTGGGTTTCGCGGCACCGGCCGCGCGCGCGCCCCAGCGTTCGCGCTGATCGCGGAGGGGATATCGAGAGCATGGCGGATGCGGAACCGCGGCGTCGCGGGCGAGTGCTACGAATTTTGCTCATCATCATCGCCATCATCGTCCTGGTCCCGCTGGCCGGGGTGGCGGTGTTCGCCCTCACTTTCGACCCGGACAGCGCCAAGCCACGCATCGAGCAGGCGGTGAAGCAGGCAACCGGGCGCGACCTCGCGCTGAACGGACGCCTCGGCCTCAAATGGTCGCTCTGGCCGACGCTGGAGGCGCGGGATGTCGCGCTGGCCAACGTCGCGGGCGGGTCGCGCCCGCAGATGGTGACCCTGGACCGGCTGGAGGCGCAGGTCGCGCTGTTGCCGCTGCTGAGCCGACGGGTGGAGATCGACCGGCTGGTGCTGGTGCATCCCGACATCCTGCTCGAGACCGACGCTCAGGGGCATCCGAACTGGCGGTTCGGGCCGGAGGTGCCGAGCCAGCCCTTGCCCGGCCAGAAGGCCGCGCCGAGCCAACCCGCCGCCCCGGTCGCGCTGAGCGTGCAGGATTTGCGGGTCGTGGACGGCACCGTCACCTATCGCGACGGCCGGACCGGCCACAGCGAGACGCTGGCACTCAAGCAGTTCACGGCGAAGGCGAAATCCGCCGACGCGCCGGTGGCCCTCGCGGCGCAGGCATCGTATCGCGGCACGCCGTTCCAGCTCGACGGCGACATCGGCCCGATTGCGCGCTTGCAGGATCAGGCCGCGACCACCCCCTGGCCGGTTCACCTGACCCTCGGCGCGGCGGGTGCCAAGCTCGCCGTGGACGGCACGCTCACCCAGCCGATTCAGGGTCGCGGCTACACGGGGAAGCTCGTGGCCTCGATACCCGACCTCGCCGCGCTCGCGCCGTTCGTGCCGCGCGCCAAGTTGCCGCCGCTGCACGACGTGACCCTGGCGGCGGAGGTCGCCGATACCGGCGGCAATCTGCCCCGGATCAGCGCGCTGGTCGGCCATGTCGGGCCATCCGATCTCGGCACGGCGGTCGCGGGCCTCAAGCTCACCAAGCTCGATCTCTCCGCGCCGGCCATGGACCAGCCGGTGAAGCTCGCCGCCGAGGGCACTCTCGGCGCGACGCCGGCAACGCTGACCGGCTCGCTGGGCGCGCCGGAGCTGCTGGTTCCGAATGGCAAGGCCGGCGCTTATCCCGTTGATGTTTCGGTTTCGTCGGGCGCTGCCCGTTTCTCTGCCAAGGGGAACATCGCGGACCCCCGCGCGCTTTCCGGCGTCGATCTGGCGTTGGCCGCGCACCTGCCGGACCTCGCGGCTTTTGCCCCCGTGGCGCGTCGCCCGCTGCCGGCGCTCCACGACATCGACTTCCAGGGCCGGCTTTCCGACGGACAGGGTGGCTTGGCGAAATCGGCGGTGCTGCACGGGGCGAAGCTGACCTTGCCGGAGGCCGACCTCGCCGGGGATGCGACATTGGGCTACGGCGGCCGCCCCTCGCTACAGGCCACGCTGGCCGCGCAGCGGATCGACGCGGATGCGCTCATGGCCGCCCTGGCCGGACCCACGCCTGCACCCACGCAGCCGCTGGCCAACGCGCCGGCCCCGCCACCGCCGTCGGCCAAGCCGCCCGCGCCCCCCCGGGAGGCCAGTCGGCGGATGTTCTCCGACAAGCCGCTGCCTTTTGCCGCGTTGCGCGAGGCCGACGCCGATCTGCGCCTCAAGATCGGCACCCTCCGCACCGGCGGCGTCGACTACCGCGACATCGCCGGCCATCTGACGCTCGCGGCGGGGCGGCTCGCGGTCGATCCGATCGGCGGTCAGCTGCCGGCGGGGCGGCTTGAGGGCCGCTTCACGGCGGATGCGGGGCAGGCGAACCCGCCCGTCAGCCTCGTCCTGCGTGGCCCCGGCCTGCAGCTCGGGCCGCTGCTGGTGCTGCTGGGCTTGCCCGCCGAGGCGCGCGGGGCGGTGGACATCGACGCCGATCTGCATGGGGCGGGGCAGTCAGCGCACGCCCTGGCGGCCAGTGCGGACGGGCATCTCGGGGTCGCATTGGTCAACGGCGAGATCGACAACCGGCTGCTGTCGTCCACGCTCGGCCAGGTGCTGCAGCACGCGCGCCTGCCGGACCTCACAGCGCGGCCCGGGATCACGCCGGTGCGCTGCTTCGCGCTTCGGCTGGACGCGCAGCATGGTATCGCGGAGGTGCGCGCGCTGCTGCTGGATACGAATTTGTTTTATCTTGAAGGCGGTGGCTCGCTGAACCTCGGCGACGAGACCTTGGCGTTGCGGCTGCGCCCGCTGGCCCGGCTGGGCGGCACCGGCGTGATCGTGCCGCTCAAGGTGCAGGGGCCGTTCCGCAACCCGAAGGTTGAAGTCGACGCCGCGGGTGCCGCCGGCGAGGCCGCCGGGATCGCGGCGCAGGCCGCCCGCAATCCGCAACTCGGCGTCATCATCGGCGCGCTCGGCGGGGATCGGATGGTGCATGGCGCCGGCGGCGACGATTGCGCCCGCCAGTTGGCGGTAGCACGGGGCGGCCGGGCCGGGCCGGTGCCGGCGGCGGCGCCCGCTTCCTCGCCCGCCGGAAAGCCCGGCGAAAAGCCGAAAGCGCCGAAGCCGGCCGATATCTTGCGTCAGCTCTTCCGCTGACCGACCGTTCGACGAGAGAGGGATCGTGAAACGCTTCTGGGACCACGCCAGCATCGCGCCAGCCGAGACGGGGTTCGCCATCCTGCTGGACGGCAAGCCGATGCACCTACCAGGGGGCGCCACTCTGAGCGTCGCCGCCGAGAGGCTGGCCCAGGCGATCGCGGCCGAATGGCAGGCGGCCGGGGGTGAGAAGGGCGGCGAGATGTCGTTCGCCGACACGCCGCTCACCCGGCTCGCTGGCACTGCCCAGGAGCGTGTCACGCCCGACCCCGCGCCGGTCGTCGATGCGCTGGCCCGCTATGCCGAGACCGACCTACTCTGCTACCGCGCCGACGGCCCACCCGAACTGGTGCACCGGCAGGCGCGCGAATGGCAGCCCTGGCTCGACTGGGCCGCGCTGACCTACGACGCGCCGCTGAAGGTGACGACCGGCGTGGTTCAAGTGACGCAAGACCGGCAAGCGTTGCGCGCGCTCCGGCGTGCCGTGGCCGCCATGGATGTCGAGACGTTGGCCGCCCTCGGCGTGGCGGTGCCGGCTCTGGGCAGTCTCGTGCTCGGTCTGGCCCTGGCGGAGCGCCGGCTGGATGCGGCGACGGCGCACGCCCTGGCCTCGCTCGACGAGTTGTTCCAGGCTGGCCTGTGGGGGATCGACGAGGAGGCCGACCGGCGCCGGCGAGCGATCGGCGCCGACATTGCCGCCGCCGCCCGGTTCATGGAGCTCGCGCGCCGATGAAAGCCAAGCGTCTCATCATCGCCGGCCGGGTGCAGGCGGTCGGGTTCCGGCAATGGATGGTCGAGGCGGCCGGCAAGCTCGGCGTGGCCGGCTGGGTCCGCAATCGCGCCGACGGCACGGTGGAGGCGGTGCTCGACGGCGACACCGCCTCTGTCGAGGAACTGGTCCGCGCCTGTCGCCGCGGGCCGCGGCTGGCCCAGGTCGATCGCATCGACGAGGAGCTGGTCGATCCGCCGGAGGGGCCGGGGTTCCGCGCATTGCCGGACGGCTGAGATTTTTACCCACATCCGGGCTCTCCGAGGCGCCCATAGCACCCGAATCCGGGCTCTCGGAGGGGCCGGTATTGCCCGAATCCGGGTTTCCCGAGCCTGACCGATTGCCCCGATCCGGGCTCCCCGGTCGAGCGCGTCGGGTTGGGGGAGAGTAGGGGGAGCCTCGTCGCGAGCCGCTCTTGGGCGGCGTAACCGTCATTGCGAGCGCAGCGCGGCAATCCATCGTGCGGGCAGCATGGATCGCTTCGTCGCAAGGGCTCCTCGCGATGACGAAGCAGCTTAGCCTGATGCGGTCAGACTTGATCCGAACACCTCGTCCCATGCGGCCCGCAGCGCCGCGTCCGTCTCAGCCATCGTCGCCGGGACGCCGAGTGCCCGCAGGCTGGTGACGCCGTGCTTGCTGATGCCGCAGGGGACGATGCCGGCGTAATGCGACAGGTCCGGCTCGACGTTCAGCGCGACGCCGTGCCAAGTGACCCAGCGGGAGACCCGCACGCCGATCGCGGCGATCTTCGCCTCGGTGCCGGCGGCGCGGTCGGCGACCCAGACGCCGACCCGGCCGTCGCGCCGTTCGCTGCGCACGTCGAAGCGGTCGAGGGCGCGGATCAGCCATTCCTCCAGCCCCCACACGAAGCAGCGCACGTCGCGCGGCCTCACCCGCCCATGCGTGCGCTCGAGGTCCAGCATCACGTAGGCGGTGCGCTGGCCGGGGCCGTGATAGGTCCACTGGCCGCCGCGCCCGGCAGCGAAAATGGGGAAGCGGGCGGGTGCCGTCAGCTCCTCGGGGCGCGCCGAGGTGCCGGCGGTGTAGAGCGGCGGGTGCTCGACCAGCCAGACCAGCTCGCCGGTCGTTCCGGCGCGAATCGCCGCCACCCTCGCCTGCATCGCGGCGAGGGCGTCGGGGTAGCCGGTCAGCCCGTCCGCGATGCGCCATTCCGGGCCGGCATGGGTGATTGATGCCGCCCCGCTCATCCGCTATACCCCGCCGCCTTGAGCCCCACGATGCGGTCGTGGCGGAATGGTAGACGCGCAAGCTTGAGGTGCTTGTGGGGGAAACCCCGTGGAAGTTCGAGTCTTCTCGACCGCATTCCCTTGATCCGATCCTGTGCCTCGACGGCCCATGCTTAGACTGGCGCGTTGCCAGCCCGCCCCGGGCCGCCCATCCTGCGCGCTGAGCGGAGGAAACATGGCGATGGACGAGGATTTCCGGAAGGCGGCGCTCGACTATCACCGCTTGCCCCGGCCCGGGAAGCTGCAGATCGAGCCGACCAAGCGCATGGCGACGCAGCATGACCTGGCGCTCGCCTACTCGCCGGGTGTCGCCGCCGCCTGCGAGGCGATCGTCGGCGAGCCGTTCGCCGCCTACGACTACACGGCGCGCGGCAACCTGGTCGCGGTGATCTCCAACGGGACCGCCGTGCTCGGGCTCGGCAATATCGGCCCGCTCGCCGGCAAGCCGGTGATGGAGGGCAAGGCGGTCCTGTTCAAGAAATTCGCCGGCATCGACGTGTTCGACATCGAGGTGGATGCGCTGGACCCCGACCGCTTCTGCGACGTGGTGGCAGCACTGGAGCCCACCTTCGGGGCGATCAACCTCGAGGATATCAAGGCGCCGGAGTGCTTCGCGATCGAGGCCAATCTGCGGGCGCGCATGAACATCCCGGTATTCCATGACGACCAGCACGGCACCGCGATCACCGTGGCCGCCGCGGTGCGCAATGGGCTGCTGCTGCAGGGCAAGACCCTCGGCAACGTGCGGCTGGTCACGTCCGGCGCCGGGGCGGCGGCACTCGCCACGATCGACCTGCTGATCCAGATGGGGCTGCCGAGCGAGAACGTGACGCTGACCGACATCAAGGGCGTGGTCTATCAGGGCCGCAACGATATGGACGCCCATCTCGCGAGCTACGCCCGGGCGACCGAGGCGCGGACGCTGCGTGACGTGCTGGCGGGCGCGGACGTGTTCCTCGGCCTGTCCGCGCCGCGCGTGCTGAAGGCGGAATGGCTCGGCCTGTTCGCCAAGAACCCGCTGATCCTCGCGCTGGCCAATCCCGAGCCGGAGATCCTGCCGGAAGCGGTGCGCGCCGTGCGGCCCGACGCGATCGTCGCGACCGGGCGCAGCGATTACGCCAACCAGGTCAACAACGTGCTGTGCTTCCCGTTCATCTTCCGTGGCGCGCTCGACGTGCGGGCGAGCGAGATCAACGAGGCAATGAAGCTCGCCGCTGTCGAGGCGATCGCGGAGCTGGCGCGCATCGAGGCGAGCGAGGTGGTCGCGGCGGCGTATGGCGGATCGGCGCCGGTGTTCGGCCCCGAGTACATCATCCCCAAGCCGTTCGATCCCCGCCTGATCCTGCAGATCGCGCCGGCGGTCGCCCGCGCCGCGATGCAGAGCGGCGTCGCGCGTCGTCCGATCGGTGATTTCGCGAAGTACCGCGAGGATCTGGAGCGCTTCGTCTATCGCTCCGGCCAGCTCATGCGGCCGGTGTTCGAGGCGGCGAAGAAGGCGCCCAAGCGCATCGTGTATGGCGAGGGCGAGGACGAGCGGGTGCTGCGCGCGGTGCAGACCCTGGTGGACGACAACATCGCCGAGCCCATCCTGCTCGGCCGCCGCGCCGTGATCGAGCAGCGGGTGCGCGAGATGGGATTGCGTATGGATTTGCACGAGACGGTGCGCGTGCTCGACCCGACGCAGGATCAGGCGGTCTTTTCCGCCCTCATTGCCGACTACCAGCTGCTCGCCGGGCGGCGGGGCGCGCCGCCCGACGCGGCGGCGCGGCGGGTCGGGACGCGCAGCTCGGTGGCGGCGGCGATGCTGCTGCACGCGGGCCTCGCCGACGCGGCGATCTGCGGCGGCAGCGGCAATTGGTGGCGGCAGATCCAGTACGTGCTGCCGATCATTCCCCGATGTGCCGAAGCCTCGCGGGTCTACGCGCTGTCCTGCCTGATCCTCCAAGGTGGCGCGCTGTTCGTGTGCGACACGCACATGATGGTCGACCCCACGGCCGAGCAGATCTGCGAGATGACGATGCTGGCCGCCGAGGCGGTGCGCGGCTTCGGCATCACCCCGAAGGCTGCGCTGCTGTCGCATTCCAGCTTCGGCGCGAGCGACACCGACAGCGCCCGCAAGATGCGCCGGGCGCTGGCGATGATCCGGGCCAAGGCCCCCAAGCTCGAGATCGACGGCGAGATGCACGCCGACGCGGCGCTGTCCGAGGCAATCCGCGATCGCGCGGTGCCCGACAGTCGGCTGACCGGCACCGCCAACCTGCTCGTGATGCCAACATTGGACGCCGCGCACATCGCCTTCAACATGCTGAAGGCGGCGGCCGACGGGCTGCCCATCGGGCCGATGCTGCTCGGCATGTCGAAGCCGATCCATGTGCTGGTCCCAAGCGTCACGGCACGCGGGATCGTCAACCTGAGCGCGTTGTCGGTGCTCGCGGCGCAGGCCCTGGAGGCGCCGACCGCCGAGGCGTCGGAGGCGGCGGCGAAGGGGTTGGCGGCGGTCTGATGGCGCCATGATCTGGCTGCTGCTCGGCGGTCTGGTGCTGCTGCTGCTGCTGGGTGGCCTGCGCGCTTTCGAGCGTGCCTCGATCACCAGTATCAAGTTGCTGTTCGCCTGGATCGCGGCGCTGGGCGGGCTGGTCCTGGCGTTGCTGCTGATCCTGACGGGGCGCGGTGCGCTGGCCTTCTTTGCGCTCAGCCTCTTGTACCCCCTGATCCGCGAGCGCTGGCTTGCCCGGTGGCCGCGGGTCGGCCCCGGGGCGCCGCCGCCACCCGGGTCCGGCGCCGCGCGCTCGGGCGGGCCGATGAGCTTGGCGGAAGCCTACGAAGTGCTTGGCCTGAAGGCGGGGGCGAGCGAAGCTGAGATCCAGGAGGCATACCTTCGTCTGATGCGGGCCGCTCACCCGGACAGCGGCGGGTCCGACTGGCTGGCGGCGCGGATCAATCAGGCCCGGGATATCCTTCTCGGCAAGGGCGGCCGGCGGCGATGAACGACGGGGTTCAAGCAGGCGTTTGTTGTTGAACTGGCGACGGCATGGCAGGGATGCGGGACGGTAGCCTGTCTCGCGACCCGATTGATCGAAGAGGAAAGTCGAACGTGATGAAGCCTTTGCGAAAGGCCGTGTTGCCCGTCGCGGGTCTCGGCACGCGGTTCCTGCCGGCCACCAAGGCGACCGCCAAGGAGATGCTGCCGGTCGTCGACAAGCCGCTGATCCAGTACGCCGTCGAGGAAGCACGGGCGGCGGGAATCGAGCAGTTCTGCTTCGTGACCGGGCGCGGCAAGACGGCGCTGGTCGAGCATTTCGATGTCGCCTTCGAGCTCGAGCAGACGCTCAGGGAACGCAACAAGCAGGCCGAGCTCGATCTGCTGCGGGACATGGCAATCGAGCCCGGCTCCATCGTCACCGTGCGCCAGCAGGAACCCCTTGGCCTCGGCCATGCGATCTGGTGCGCGCGGGCCTTCATCGGCAATGACCCGTTCGCCATCCTGCTGCCCGACGACCTCGTGCTGGCCGACACGCCTTGTCTGGAACAGCTCGCGGAGGCCTACCGGCAGACCGGCGGCAACATCGTCGCCGTGACCGAGGTGCCGCGCGAGCAGACCAACCGCTACGGCATCCTGAAGGTGGGCCAGGATGACGGCCGGCTGGTGGAGATCACCGGGCTGGTGGAGAAGCCCGCGCCGAAGGACGCGCCCTCGAACCTGTCTATCATCGGTCGCTACGTGCTGCTGCCGGAGGTCATCGAGCATCTCGCGCGGATGGAGCGCGGCGCCGGCAACGAGGTGCAGCTCACCGACGGCATGGCGCGGATGATCGGCCACACGCCATTCCACGGTCTGCGCTACGAGGGCAGGCGGTTCGATTGCGGCGACAAGGTCGGCTTCCTGGAGGCGCAGATCGCCTTCGCGCTGAAGCGCGACGACATCGCCCCGGCGGTGCGCGCCTTCCTCAAGACCTACATCAAAGATTGCATCTGAGAGCAGGAGCGCGATGTCCTTTACCCATCAATTCGACCCGACGGTGCTGCGCGAATACGACATCCGCGGCGTCGTCGGACGCACCCTCAATCCCGCGGACGCCTTCGCCATCGGCCGCTGCTTCGGCAGCGTGGTCGCCGCCGAGGGCGGCCGGACCGTGGCGGTGGGCTATGACGGCCGCCTGTCCAGCCCGGACCTTGAGCCACCGCTGGTCGAGGGGCTGAAGGCGAGCGGCGTGGAAGTGGTGCGGATCGGCCGCGGGCCGACGCCGATGCTGTATTTCGCCGCGACCACGCTGAAGACCGACGGTGCGGTGATGGTGACCGGCAGCCACAATCCGCCCGACTATAACGGCTTCAAGATGATGCTCGGCCGCCGCGCGTTCTTCGGTGCGCAGATCCGCGCTCTGGGCGAGATGGCGGCGAGCGGCCTGGTGGTGCCCGAGGCCGCCGGGTCCGACCGCACGGCGGATGTGCGGCACGACTACGTCGCCCGCCTCGCCTCGGACTGGGACGGTGGCGACCGGCTGCTGAAGGTGGTGTGGGACAACGGCAATGGCGCGGCGGGCGAGGTGCTGCAGCAGCTCGTCGCCGGCCTGCCGGGCGAGCATTTCGTGCTCAATGCCGCGATCGACGGGCATTTCCCGGCGCACCACCCCGACCCGACGGTGCCGAAGAACCTCGAACAGCTCATCGCCGAGGTGCGCGCGCAGAAAGCCGATCTCGGCATCGCGCTCGACGGCGACGCGGACCGCATCGGCGTGGTGGACGGCAAGGGCCAGATCATGTTCGGCGACCAGCTGATGGTGGTGCTGGCGCGCGACGTGCTGCGCGAGAAGCCGGGTGCGACGATCGTCGCCGACGTGAAGGCGAGCCAGGTGTTGTTCGACGAGATCGGACGCGCCGGCGGCAAGCCGCTGATGTTCAAGACCGGCCATAGCCTCATCAAGGCGAAGATGGCCGAGATCGGCTCGCCGCTCGCCGGCGAGATGTCGGGCCACATCTTCTTCGCCGACCGCTGGTACGGTTTTGATGATGCGCTCTACGCCGCGGTGCGGCTGCTCGGCATCGTCGCCCGCATGGAAGGCACGCTATCGGCGGTGCGCGACGCGCTGCCGCATGTCGTCAACACACCGGAGCTGCGCTTCGACTGCGACGACACGCGCAAGTTCGAGGTGATCGAGGAGGTCGCGGCCCGGCTCAAGGCATCGGGCGCCAAGGTCGCCGACATCGACGGGGTGCGCGTGCTGACCGATGACGGCTGGTGGCTGCTGCGCGCCTCCAACACCCAGGCCGTGCTGGTGGCGCGCGCCGAGGCAAAGGACGCGGCCGGGCTGGAGCGGCTGAAGCAGGCGCTGGTGACTCAGCTGGAAGCGTCCGGCCTTGCGGCACCGGATTTTTCGGGGAGCCA
>DATIMU010000383.1:0-7687 GCA_035475015.1 Acetobacteraceae bacterium | reverse complement strand
TCATGGAACCTCGTTTCAGTCAGAACCAGTTGGACTTGTCGACGACGTTGCGCAGCGGCCGGCCGGCGGCGAAGGCGCGCGCGTTGTGCTCGATGATCTCGAAGCGCCGCTCGTCGAGATGCGGGCCGTAGCCGGCGGTGTGCGGCGTGATGAGCACGTTCGGCGTGCGCCAAAGCGGATGATCCGACGGCAGCGGCTCCTGCTCGAACACGTCGAGCCCGGCACCGGCGATCTCTTGCGAACGCAGCGCGGCTGTCAGGTCGTCGAGCTTGGTGGTCTTGCCGCGGCCGATGTTGATGAAGAACGCGGTCGGCTTCATCTTCTGGAAGCGCCCGTGGTGCATGAAGCCCTCGGTCGCCGGGGTGTGCGGCACGGTCAGGACCACGAAATCGGCGCGCGGCAGCAGCGTGTCGAGCGCGTCGGCTGGATGCAGCTCGGCCACCGCCTGCGGCCTGTCGGTCCGCCGCGCGTCGGTGGCGATGACGTTCATACCGAACGCTGCGGCGAGGCGTGCCGTCTCGGCGCCGATGCCGCCGAGCCCGACGATCAGCATGGTCGCGTCCGGCAGATGCACGACGCCGGTGTCGAGCGGCGGCTTGCGCCACTCGCCGCGCAGCTGCTGCGGGATTGCGACGTGCAGCCCGCGCGCAAAGGCCAGCACAAAGGCCATGATGTGCGCGCCGATGTGGTCGTTGTAGATCTCCCGCATGTTCGTAACCATCGCCGGATGCGCGATCAGCTCGGGGTAGTAGAACCCGGCGGGCGGCGCGGCCTGTGGCGCTTGCAGCCAGCGCAGCTTCGCCGCGAGGGGCAACAGGTCCGGCGGCAGCGTGCCGTACGCGGCCTCGGCTTCCGGGAGTGTATGCGCCGCCTGCTGCGCGTCCTCCGCCACCACGATGCGCATGTCCGGCAAGTCGCGCCGCAGCCGATCCGCCCAGGATCGAGTCGTGTCCGATTGCGGCGGCAGCATCAGCAAGGTGATCGGCATGGCGCCATCCCCGAGGGTCCGCCGCAGGGTGCGATAAGCCGCCGCACATCACAAGCGCCGGCAAATTGCGCTCTCCGCGTGACCCTCGCGCGCGCGTGATGCCCGTGATCGCCTCAATAGGAGCTATGGAGAATGGCGAAGAGGACACTCGGTATGGGACGGCGATTGCTGGAGAGCGACACGACGATTCTGGTTGTCGACGATGATCCCGAAGTGCGGGAGCTTGTCAGCGAATATTTGCGGGATTTCGGTTATCGCGTGCTCGAAGCCGATAGCGGCAGCAAGGCGCTGGGCGTGGTCGGCGAGCAGAAGGTGCTGCACCTCATCATCACGGATATTCGGATGCCGGAGATGTCGGGGCTGGAGCTCGCGGAACTGGCGGCGCAGCAGAATCGCGATCTCAAGATCATTTTCATGTCGGGCTATTTCTCGCCGCAGCAGCTCGGCCAGCGGTTCCTGCACAAGCCGTTCCGGTTGTCCGAGCTGGAAGCGGCGGTGCGCACCGAGCTGTGCAACTGAGTGGGTGCAAGACCGCAAGTGGCGGACTGAAGTCCGCCCTACGTCGCCACTGAGCGCCTCGAGCGGTTCCTATCGCAGGAACGGATTGCCCAGTCGCTCCGCCCCGAACGTCGAGCCGGGGCCGTGGCCGCAGATGAAGGCGATCTCGTCGCCGAGCGGCAGCAGCTTGTCGTGGATGGCGCGAAGCAGCGCCTCGGTATCGCCATAGGGGAAATCGGTGCGGCCGATCGAGCCGCGGAACAGCACGTCGCCGACGATCGCGAAGCCGGCCTCGCGGCTGACGAAGACGACGTGACCGGGCGTGTGGCCCGGACAATGCAGCACCTCGAAGGCGACGCCGGCGATGTCGAGCGTGTCGCCTTCCCGCAGCCAGCGATCCGGCTGCACGTTGCGAATGTCGGCAAATCCGAAATCGGCCGCCTGCTTTTCGAGCCCGTCCAGCAGGAAGCGGTCGCGCTCGTCCGGCCCTTCGATGGGGATCGGCTGGCCCGTCCGCTCGACCAGTTGCTCCCGGAGCGCGGCGGCGCCCCCGGCGTGGTCAAGATGGCCGTGCGTCAGAAGAATACGCTGAGGCTGGATCGCCAGCTGGTCCACCGCGCCGAGGATGCGCTCCACGTCGCCGCCCGGGTCGACGATCGTGGCTTGTTTGGAATCGTCGTCCCAGATCAGGGCGCAGTTCTGCTGGAACGCGGTGACCGGGACGATGGCGGCCTTGAGGTTGGGCACGCGGCGATCAGTGCAGCCGGGGGGATTTGAGGAACGCGGTGCGATCGGCCGAGCGGATGGTGACGGGCACCGGCCCGCGCTCGCGCCCGAGCCGCAGCCGCACGTCCGCCCCGGCGCTGCCCGAAGCCCAGATCCGCCGCCACAGGCCGGCAAGATCAGTGATCTCCTCGTCGGCCACCGATATGATACGGTCGCCTGAGCGGATGCCGGCCTTGTCGGCCGGCCCGCCATCGGTGACGCCGCCGACCACGATGTCGTCGTCGTTCTCGGTCGCGTACATCCCGAGCCAGGGGCGGGCGGGGCGGTTCACACGCCCGTAGGTCAGCAACTCGTCGAGAATCGGCGTGAGATGGCCGATCGGGACGATCATGTTCATGTCGAGCCGCCGGCCCTTGCCGTCGCCCTGCTGCAGGATGAGCGAGCCGACGCCGAGCAGCTTGCCGTCCGCGCCGATCAGCGCGCCGCCGCCCCAGAACGGATGCGCGGGGGCGGTGAAGAACGCATCGTCCAGCAGGTATTCCCAGTAACCGGCGAATTCCTGACGCCCGACCACGCGCGTCTCGACCGCGTGCCGCCGCCCGCCCGCCGCCGCGAACACCACCTGGTCGCCGACCTTCACGCTCTCCGAATCGCCGATCTCGACCACCGGAAGGTCCAGCCGGCCCAGCGCCTGCACCAGCCCGAACCCGCTCTCCTGGTCATAGGCGAGGGCGTGGCCGGGGATTGCGCGGCCATCGGCGGCGGTGAGCCAGATGGTGTCGGCCTCGGTGATGAGATAGCCGATGGTCGCCACCAGCCCGCTTTCGCGGATCACCACGCCGCTGCCGGCCCGCTCGGTGCCGAGCGTGTTGGCGGTGAACGCATCCCCGGGGACGTAGGATTTGACGCTGACCACCCCCTTGAGGGTGCGCTCCAGGTCATAGGGATAGTCTTCCGGGTCCGGCTGCAGGTTCGTGGGGATCTCCCAATCGGATTTCTTCATCCCTCGGCATTCCTTTAGTCACGGGGCGGCGTACCGTCGAGTATATCGGCAGTTCGGGGCGGACCGCCAACCACGTCCTGCGGATCGGCGCGATTCGGTGTCGGACCGTGTTCCCGTCGGGTCAGCGGGGCGCGACCCCTCCGCTGGACGGATCAGCCAGATAGTGCCGGTACTTCGTCCGCAGCGTCGTCTTCTGCAGCTTGCCGGTGGCGGTGTGGGGCAACTCGTCGACCACGACGACGGCGTCGGGCAGCCACCATTTCGCGACCTTGCCCTCGTAGACGCCGAGCACCGAGGCAGGGTCGACGGTGCGGCCCGGCTTCGGCACGACGAGCAGGACCGGGCGCTCGTCCCATTTCGGATGAAGGGCGGCGACCACGGCGGCCTCGGCTACGTCCGGGTGCGACACGGCGATGTTCTCCAGCGTGATCGAGCTGATCCACTCGCCGCCCGACTTGATGACGTCTTTCGAGCGGTCGGTGATCTCCATGAAGCCGTCGGGGTCGATCGTCGCCACGTCGCCGGTGGCGAACCAGCCATCCGCGTCGAGCGCGCTGCCCGCCGGGTCGCCATAGTAGGCGCTGGCGACGAAATAGCCGCGGACCTTGAGGTCGCCGAACTGCACGCCGTCCCACGGCAGTTCCTCGCCCGCGTCGTTGACGATCTTCATGTCGACGCCGTAAAGCGCCCGGCCCTGCTTGAGCGTGTGCCGGTAGCGCTCCTCGCGGCCGAGTTCGGCCTGGGCTGGCTTGGGCATGTTGTAGGTGCCGACCGGGCTCAGCTCGCTCATGCCCCAGCCATGCTGGACCTCGACGCCGTACTCGTCGCCGAACGCCTCGATCAGCAGCGGCGGACACGCCGAACCGCCGGTCATGATGCGCTCCACCGTCGCCAGCCGCTCGCCGCTGGCGCGCAGATACTGCAGCAGCCCCATCCACACGGTCGGCACGCCAGCCGACATGGTCACGCGCTCCTGGTTCATCAGCTCGGCGAGGCTCTTGCCGTCGAGGTGCCGCCCCGGCATCACCAGCGCGGTGCCGGCCATCGGCGCGGCGTGCGGGATGCCCCATGCGTTGACGTGGAACATCGGCACCACCGGCAGCACGCGGTCGGTCGAGCGGAAGCCGAGCGCCGTCGCCATGTTCACGGAAAATGCGTGCAGCAGCGTGGAGCGGTGGCTGTAGAGCACGCCCTTCGGCCGCCCGGTGGTGCCCGAGGTGTAGCACAGGCCGCTCGCGGTGTTCTCGTCGAACTCGGGCCAGGCGTAGTCCTCGTCCGCCGCCGCGATCAGCTCCTCGTAGCAGAGCAGCCGCATTCCGGCGGGCAAGGCGATGTCCGGCATCAGCGCCGGCTCGGTCATCATCACCACGGCGCGCACCGTGCCGGCGATGCGCGGGGCGACCGCGGCGAGGAGCGGGGCGAAGCTGGTCTCGGCGAACACCACGCAGTCCTGCGCGTGGTCGACGATGTAGGTGATGTCGTCGGGATGCAGGCGCGGGTTGATGGTGTGGCAGATGGCTCCCATCCCAGACGCCGCGTAGTAGACCTCGAGATGGCGGTGGCTGTTCCACGCCAGGGTCGCCACGCGGTCCTGGGCCTTGACGCCGAGCCCGAGGAGCACGCGGGCCAGCCGCCGCGCGCGGCGCTCGGCGTCCGCGTAGGTGTAGCGATGGATGGCGCCTTCGACGGTCTTGGACACGATCTCCGTCGTCCCGTGATGGCGGGCCGCGTGGATGATGAGCGACGAGATCAGCAGCTTCTTCGGCTGCATCAGTCCAAGCATGACGTGCCTCCCAGGGTCTTTGGGCAGCCTTCGGGCGCCTCTGGTTCAAACCCTACAAGGAGTCGCGCGCGGTTTCACCTATTCGCCTGGATGAACGCCTTGATCGCCGGCGCGATCTCCTGGAGGAAGCGGCGGCCGTTGAACAGGCCGTAATGGCCGACGCCCTTCTGCTCGCGATGCACCCGCATGTCGGCGGGGAGATTGGCCGTGAGGTGGTGGGCGGCGCGGGTCTGGCCGATGCCGGAGATGTCGTCCCGCTCACCCTCGATGGTCAGCATCGCCGTGCGCTCGATGGCGGCCGGTTCGACCAGCCGGCCGCGCGAGACCAGCAGGCCGCGCGGCAGCAGATGATCGTGGAACACCACCGAGACCGTCTGCAGGTAGAACGCCGCCGAGAGGTCCATCACCGAGCGGTATTCCTCGTAGAACCGCCGCTTGGACGCGAGGCTCTCGCCGTCGCCGTCCACCAGATGCTGGAACATCTGCCAGTGGGCTTCCATGTGCCGGTCGAGGTTCATCGCCATGAACCCGGCGAGCTGCAGGAAGCCGGGATAGACCTGCCGCATGAAGCCGGGATTGCCGAACGGCACCGGATGGATGGTGTTGCGCCGGAACCAGTCGATGCCGTGCCGCTTGGCGAACTGGTTCACCTGGGTCGGCGCCTCGCGGGTGTCGATCGGGCCGCCGATCAGGGTCATGCTACGCGGGGTGGCGGGGTCGCGTTCGGCGTTCATCAGCGCGACCGCCGCCAGCACCGGCACCGCCGGCTGGCAGACCGCGATCACGTGGGTGTTCGGTCCCAGCAGCTGGAGGTATTCGATGACCTGGTCGATGTAGTCGTCGAAGTCGAAATCGTCCTCGGTGACGGGCACCGCGCGGGCGTCGCGCCAGTCGGTGATGTAGACGTCGTGGTCCGGCAGGAACGCCTTCACCGTGCCGCGCAGGAGCGTCGCGTGATGGCCGGACATCGGCGCCACGATCAGCACGGTGGGATCATCCGGCCGCTCGGTCATCCGGCGGAAGCGCTTCAGCTCGCACCAGGGGCCGCTGACGACGGTTTCCTCCTGGATCGGCACGTCCTCGCCGTCGATCCGCACCTCGGTGTGGCCGAAGCGCGGCTTGCCGAAGCGGCGGGTGGTATGCTCGAAGCTGTCGAGCCAGGCGGTGGTGATCCGACCGAACGCCGTGCCGCGCAACGGGTTGCTCGGAAGTTCCAGCATCTCCAGCGCGTTGGTCGCGAACAACCGCATCGGCGCCAGCGCGAGACGCTGCATCTCATATTGTTGGTAGAGCATGGTTCCTTCCGAAGATCGGGCCACGTCAAATGGGAGTAGGCGGTAAAATCGCTTACTGGCCGGTAAATGTTCCCCGTCTAACTGCGAGACACAGGGTTGCATGGCGCGTGTGGCTTGCCGGCATCAGGGACTCGGACGCCGGCGGTTGAAACTCCAGTGAATACTCTAAACTGTCATGCTGCAAGTGCGCCTGCCGAGGCGCCTGCGGCCAAAGGAGCGAGACGGCGCACATGAAACCTGTCCTTATCGTCACCGGCGGAAGCCAAGGCATCGGCGCGGCGGTGGCGCGCCTTGCGGCACGGCGCGGCTGGGCCGTGGCGCTGACCTACGTGCGATCCAAGGATCTCGCTGAGGGCATCGCCGCCGAGATCATGGGCGCGGGCGGCCAGGCGATCGCGGTGCATACCGAAATGGCCGACGAGGCATCGGTGGTGGGCCTGTTCCGCACCGTCGACGCCGAGCTCGGCCCGGTCCGCGCGCTGGTCAACAACGCCGGCACCACCGGGCCGATCCGCCAGATCCGCGAGGTCACGACCGCCATCGTCGACGAGGTGATGGGGGTCAACGTGCGGGGTGCCTTCATCGCCACCCGCGAGGCGGCGGCACGGATGGCAACCGATCGCGGCGGCGCGGGGGGCGCGATCGTCAACGTCTCGTCGCGCGCCTCCGAGCTGGGCGGGGCCGGCGAGTGGATTCATTACGCGGCGACCAAGGGGGCGATGGATTCGCTCACGGTCGGCTCGGCGCGCGAGCTCGGCCCGGTCGGCATCCGCGTCAACGCGGTCAATCCCGGCCTGATCGAGACCGATCTGCACGCCCGCGCGGGTGCCGCCGACCGCTTGACCCGGCTGGTCGGCGGCGTTCCGATGGGGCGGACCGGCACCGCCGAGGAGGTGGCGAACGTCGTGCTGTGGCTGCTGTCGGACGAGGCCTCGTATGTCAGCGCGGCCCTCATTCCTGTCTCGGGAGGACGTTGAATGGCGAACAACGCGCTGATCGTCGGCGCCGGCAGCGGGCTCAGCGCCTCGCTGGCGCGCCGCTTCACGGCGGACGGCATGAAGGTGGCCCTCGCGTCGCGCGATCCCGGCAAGCTCGCCGCCCTCTGTTCCACAACCGGCGCGGTGGCCTTCGCCTGCGACGCGACGCAGCCGGATCAGGTGGCGAAGCTGTTTGATGATGCGATCGCCGCTCTCGGGCCGCTCGACGTGGTGGTGTTCAATCCGAGCGCGCGGGCTGGCGGGCCGACCGCCGATCTCGACCCGGCGGCGGTGCTGCGGGCGCTCACCATCTCGGCGTTCGGCGGCTTTCTGGTGGGGCAGGCGGCGGCGCGTCACATGCTGCCGCGTCGCGCCGGCGCGATCCTGTTCACCGGCGCGTCGGCGAGCGTGAAGGGC
>DATIMU010000382.1:0-5791 GCA_035475015.1 Acetobacteraceae bacterium | reverse complement strand
ATGAAGCGGTACATGAACTTTTCCGCCGACATGTAGGCGACCGAGACCGGGTTGACCCGGCCGGTGTTGCGGCACGTCAGATCCCAGGCCATCGCGTGCATCAGATGCGTCTTGCCGAGCCCGACGCCGCCATAGAGGAATAGCGGGTTGAATCCGACGCTGGCGGGATGCTCCGCCACCCGCCGGGCGCAGGCATAGGCGAACTCGTTGGGCTTGCCGACGACGAAACTGTCGAAGGTGAACCGCTGCTCCAGTGGTGCCGCCATATCCGGACGCGCCTCGGGCTCGATGCGGGAAACCTCGGCGCGCGGGGGCTCCGCCCGCGTCGCGGCCGGCGGCTGCTCCGGCGCGGGATCGACGGCGCCGGCGTTGGCGACGACGAATTCCACCCGTCGGACACGCCGGATCTCGGCCTGCCAGAGTGTCAGGAGCTTGTCGCCGTAGTGGCCGCGCACCCAGTCGCGCAGGAACTTGGTCGGCAGCTGGACGGTGATCTCGCTGTCATCGAACCCGACCAGCGTCATCTGCCGCAGCAGCGTCCGGTATTCGACCTCGCCGACCTCGCCCTGCAGGCGGCCGCGGACCCGGGCCCATTGGGCAGCCAGCTGAGGGTCGCCTCCCGACGGCTGCTCCACGGACAAGGACAATTCCTGCTCAATGCTGCCGCTGTCGAATGCCACCGAAATGCGCCCCCGCTGCGGCGGATCGCTCCGCCGCTGACCATATTGGTTCCTCCGCTCCCCCCCGACGGGAGCGTCACGATGATTCCCGTCTCCTCCTGGGCTAACATCTGAGTAATGATTAGGTCAGAGTGGCCAAAGAGGCAATCGGAATCTACCGAAATCGGGAACTCGCAAGTATTCGGCAAGTAGACGTGGTGAATTGGCGAGGCGGGGTCATATCCCCGTCTGTGGCGCACGCGCGCCCTCGGAGGCCGCGCTTCGGCGCGGCGTCACACGGTCTGATTTTTTGCTATTGCGCCGCGCCGGGTCCGGCGCGGCGAGAGGGATTCAGGCGCCGCCAGAGAGCGCCTTGACCCGCGCCGAGAGCCGCGACAGCTTCCGCGCAACGGTGTTGTGGTGCGTCACGCCCTTGTTGGCGGCCCGCTGCATTTCCGGCTGCGCCGCCTGCAGCGCCTCCTGGGCCGCCGTCTTGTCGCCACCCGCGATCGCGGTTTCGACCTTCTTGACGAAGGTCCGCATACGCGACTTGCGCGCCTGATTGCGCTCGGTGCGGCGCTTGGTCTGACGGATGCGCTTACGCGCTGAAGCGGTGTTGGCCATGACAGCTTTCGTGACAGATCAGAGAAGGAAAGATGCCGGCGATACTCCCCGGCCGGCGAAGGGACGTGTTCTATGCATCCCCCCGAGGCGAGTCAAGGAACCGGGGCGAGCAAAGCGCAGGCGAACCCGGCCGCCATCGCTCAACCGTTCGTAAAAATCGCCTTGCGCTTCTCAACGAACGCGCTCATCCCCTCGCGCTGGTCGGGCGTTCCGAACAGCGAGAGGAACAGCGCCCGCTCGTGCCGCACGCCTTCCACCAGGGTGGTCTCGAAGGCGCGGTTGACCGCCTGCTTGGCCATCGCGACGGCCACCGGCGACAGCTCCGCGATCTTTGCCGCGATCTTGATCGCCTCGGCGACCAGCTGGTCGGCCGGAAACACCCGGGAGACCAGGTTGTTCCGCTCGGCCTCCGCCGCGTCCATCATCCGCGCGGTGAGGATCATGTCCATCGCCTTGGACTTGCCCACCGCCCGGGTCAGCCGCTGCGTGCCGCCGGCCCCCGGGATCACCCCGAGATTGATCTCCGGCTGGCCGAACCTCGCGGTGTCGGCCGCGACGATCATGTCGCACATCATCGCGAGCTCGCAGCCGCCGCCGAGCGCGAAGCCCGCCACCGCCGCGATCACCGGCTTTCGCACGCGCAGGATGGTCTCCCAGCCCCTGCCGATGAAATCCTCCTGGAAAGCGGCCGGATAGGTGCGGCCCTGCATCTCCTTGATGTCGGCCCCGGCGGCGAACGCCTTCTCCGAGCCGGTCAGCACGACCGCGCCGATCGCGGGATCGGCGTCGAAGGCGAGCAGCTGCGCGCCGAGCTCCCCCATGAGCTCGTCGCACAGCGCGTTCAGCGCCTTCGGCCGATTGAGGCGGATCACGCCCACCCTGCCCTGGGTCTCGACGAGGATGGTCTCGTAGCTGCCGGCCATGGTCCGCTCTCCGTCCTGGGTTGGCCCTTTCTAGCGCTGCGTGCGCGGACAGTAAAAACTGCTGCGCCCGGCCTGCGCCACGCGGCGAATCAGGCCGCAGCCGGGCGCGCCGGGGCAGCGCTCGCAAGCCTCGCCCTCGCGGCCGTAGACCTTCCAGGCGTGCTGGAAATAGCCGAGCTCGCCATCCGGCTGCACGTAGTCGCGCAACGACGACCCGCCTGCCGCGATCGCCTCGTTCAAGGTCGCCCGGATCGCCGGCACCAGCCGCCCGGCGCGCTTGCCGGGGATGGTGTGGGCCGAGCGCAGCGGGCTGATCGCGGCGCGGAACAGCGCCTCGCTGACATAGATGTTGCCGAGCCCCGCCACCACGCGCTGGTCGAGCAGCGCCGCCTTGATCGGCGTGCGCTTGCCCGCGAGTGCCGCCGACAGGCGCGCCGGGGTGAACTCGGCGCCCAGCGGCTCCGGCCCGAGCGAGGCGAGCAGCCGGTGGCGGTCCTCCTCGGCGGTGGGCATCAGGTCGAGCGCGCCGAAGCGTCGGGGGTCGACCAGCCCGACCCGCCAGCCCTCGTCGCTCACCAGCACGAGATGCTCGTGCAGCGGCGGCGGCGCGTTGGACCCCGGCGGGCTGAGCGCGATGCGGCCCGACATGCCGAGATGCAGCAGCACGCTGTCGCCGCCATCGAGCCGCATCAGGATGTATTTCGCCCGGCGGCGAAACCCCGTGACGTGGGCGCCGGTCAGCCGCCGCTCCAGCCCCGGTGGGATGGGAAAGCGCAGATCGGCGCGGTTGACCTGCGCGTGCGCGATCGTGCGGCCTTCCAGCCGGGCGCGCAGGCCTCGCATCACGGTCTCGACCTCGGGGAGTTCCGGCATGGGCTGTGGGCAGGCTATATGCTTCCCGCCATGAGCGACACCCCCACCGACACGGCCGATTTCGGCTTCGCCCAGGTTCCGCGCGCGGAGAAGAAGCCGCTGGTCCGTGCGGTGTTCGAGCGCGTCGCCGGCCGCTACGACCTGATGAACGATCTCATGTCGCTCGGCGTCCATCGCGCCTGGAAGCGCGCCTTCGTCACCGCCCTGGACCCACGACCGAACCGGACGCTGCTCGATCTCGCCGGCGGCACGGGCGACATCAGCTTCGGCTGGCTGGCCGGCGGCGGCGGACGCGCGATCCTCTCCGACATCAACGCCGAGATGCTCGCCGTGGGACAGGACCGCGCATTGGAACGCGGCTTCGTCGCCGGGCTGTCGCTGCTAGTCGCTGACGCTGAGCGCCTGCCGCTGCCCGACCGCGCGGTGGACCGCGTCGCGATCGCCTTCGGCCTGCGCAACTGCACCGACAAGGACGCGGTGCTGGCCGAGGCGCGGCGCGTGCTGCGCCCGGGCGGGCGGTTCTTCTGCCTGGAGTTCAGCCACGTCGAGGTCGCCGCCCTCGCGCCGCTCTACGATGCGTGGTCCTTCCGGGTGCTGCCCCACCTCGGCCGCGTCGTCGCCAAGGACGAGGAGAGCTACCGCTATCTCGCGGAGAGCATCCGCATGTTCCCCGACCAGGAGACTCTCGCCGCCATGATGCGCGCCGCTGGCTTCGCCCGCGTGACAATGCGCAATCTCTCGGGTGGAATAGCCGCCATTCATGCGGGGTGGCGGCTGTGATCCCCTCGCCCCGGCCCGCTCCCACAAGGGGAGAGGGAGAAGAAAAGCCCTCTCCCCTTGTGGGAGAGGGTTGGGTGAGGGGTGCTTGCTTTGCGTCACGCCGGGACACCCCATGACCCTAGCCACCAAGCGCGTCCTCCTCATCGTCGCGGGCGGCATCGCCGCGTTCAAATCGCTCGAACTGATCCGCCTTCTCCGCGCCCGCGGCTGCGCCGTGACCTGCGTGCTGACCCAAGCGGGGGCCAAGTTCGTCACCCCCTTGTCGCTGCAGGCGCTCAGCGAGAGCCGCGTCTACGCCGATCTTTTCTCGCTCACCGACGAGAGCGAGATGGGCCACATCCAGCTTTCCCGCAGCGCCGATCTCGTGGTGGTCGCTCCGGCCTCAGCCGACCTGCTGGCGAAAATGGCGGCCGGCCTCGCCGGCGACCTCGCCTCCACCGTGCTGCTCGCCACCGACAAGCCCGTGCTGGCGGCCCCCGCGATGAACGTGCGGATGTGGCTGCACGCGGCGACCCAGGCGAACGTGGCGACGCTGGCCGCGCGCGGCGTGCGTTTCATCGGGCCGGACGAGGGTGCCATGGCCTGCCACGAATACGGCCCCGGCCGGCTGTCTGAGCCGCCGGCGATCCTCGCCGCCATCGAGGCCCTGCTCGACCCCGGCAAGCAGCCGCTCGCAGGCCGGCACGCGCTGGTCACGAGCGGCCCGACGCATGAGCCGATCGATCCGGTGCGCTACATCGCCAACCGCAGCAGCGGCCGCCAGGGCCACGCCATCGCGGCGGCGCTGGCGGAACTCGGTGCGCGCGTGACGTTGGTGAGCGGCCCCGTCGCGATGCCCGATCCGCCCGGCGTCGTCATCCGCCGGGTCGAGACGGCGGCGGAGATGCTCGCAGCCTGCCAGCACGCGCTGCCCGCCGACATCGCGGTGTTCGCCGCCGCCGTCGCCGACTGGCGCGTCGCCAACGCGACCGACCGCAAGATCAAGAAGACGCCGGACGGTGGCGCCCCCGGCCTCAGCCTGGTCGCCAACCCCGACATCCTCGCCACCGTCGCCCGCCCCGGCCCCGCGCGGCCCGGCCTGGTGATCGGCTTCGCCGCCGAGACGGACGACGTCGCCGCGAACGCGACCGCCAAGCGGCTGCGCAAGGGCTGCGACTGGATCGTCGCCAACGACGTCTCCCCCGCGACGGGCATCATGGGCGGTGCCGAGAACGCCGTCCTGCTCGTCACCGCCGACGGCACGGAGACCTGGCCCCGCCTCGCCAAGGAGGAGGTGGCCAAGCGGCTTACGGCGCGGATCGCGGAGGCGTTGCAACAGACCCCTCACCCCACCCCTCTTCCGCAAGGAGAGAGGGAGCAGAAAAGCCCCCTCCCCTTGCGGGCTGGGGCTGCGGAGCAGACCGAGGTTGGGGGAGGGGTACGGCCGTACGGGTCGGGAGAAACCGCCCGATGAAAATCCGCATCCGCCGCCTCCGCCACGGCGAGGGCCTTCCCCTCCCCGCCTACGCGACAGCCGGCGCCGCCGGGATGGACCTGCTCGCCGCCGTGGCGGCTCCAGTGACGATCCCGCCCGGCGGCCGCGCGCTGATCCCGACCGGACTCGCCCTCGCGCTGCCGCCCGGCCACGAATTGCAGGTCCGCCCGCGCTCCGGCCTCGCGCTGCGTCACGGCATCGTCCTGCCCAACAGCCCCGGCACCATCGACGAGGACTATCGCGGCGAGCTGCAGGTCATCGTGCTGAACGCAGGCGAGACGCCGTTCACCGTCGAGCGCGGCATGAGGATCGCCCAGGCGGTGCTGGCCCCGGTGCTGCGCGCCGAGTGGGAGGAGGTCGCCGATCTCGACGGCACCGCACGAGGCACCGGCGGGTTCGGCAGTACCGGAACCTCCTAGACCGGCAGCCGGATACGCGCCCGCAATCCGCCCAACGGG
>DATIMU010000381.1:0-3394 GCA_035475015.1 Acetobacteraceae bacterium | reverse complement strand
GACCATGCTGTTCGGGCGGATCGTCGGGCCGACCGGCGTCGGCCTCTACCAGGTGTCGTACCAGGTGGCGAGCCTGCCCGCGAGCGAGATCGCGGCACCCATCCGCGAGCCGATCTATTCGGGATACGCCAAGCTGCTGGGCCAGATGGCAAAGCTGCGCCAGCAATACGTGGACGGGTTCGGGGTGCTGCTGCTGGTCATCACCCCGATGTCGATCGGCATCGCCCTGACCGGCGACCTGCTCACCCCGGTCGGTCTCGGCCAGCAATGGATCGCGGCGTCTGCGCTGATCGCGCCCTGCGCCCTGTTCGCGCTGCTCGACGCGATCGCCCACTTCCCCGGCAACCTGTTCGTCGTGCTCAACCGCCAGAAGGGCTACATCATCACGCTGGCCGCGATGCTGTGCATCCGGTTTCCGCTGTTCATCTGGGTGGGAGCGGAATGGGGAATGGTGCCGGCCATCTATGTCCTGGTGGCGACCGCCGGCCTCGCCGCAATCGTCTGGACCTACTCGGTGATGCGGCTGCTCGATCTCGGGCTCCGCGAATTGTTCGCGCCGATCTGGCGCACCGGGGTCTCGACATTGGTCATGACGACGGTGGTGCTCGCTTTCACCGACCTGCACGCGGGGGGCGATCCGTACCGGGTCGTGCTGCTACGGCTGCTCGCCGTGTCGGCGTTCGGAGCCGCCGTGCAGATCGGCACGCAGGTTCTGCTCTGGCTGGTGAGCGGCGCCCCCGAGGGACCGGAGACCAAGCTGCTCGGGCTGGCCCGCACCTTCGTGCGCAAGCTCTATTCCATGCGGCTGCGCCGCCGGAGCGCCCCCGCGAGCTGAAATCCGGCGGGCTCAGAACCCGCGCTTGAACAGGCCGTGCGCCTCGCGCTCCAGCCGCTCGCGATGGTCGGGGTGGGCGATGGCGATGAGCCGCCGCGCACGCTCGCGGATCGGCTGGGCGCGCAGTTCGGCGGCGCCGAATTCCGTCACGATGACATCGACATCCGCCCGCGGCGTCGTGACGCTGCCCGAGAGCCGGCCGACGATCCGCCCGCCGCCGCTGCGCACGGTCGCCGGGAGGGCAAGGATGGCGTGTCCCCGCGGCGCGCGCTGCCCGATGCGCATGTAGTCGGCCTGGCCGCCGATGCCGCCGAGATATTCCTCCGCCGTATGTTCGGCGCCGACCTGGCCGGTGAGGTCCACCTCGATCGCCGAGTTCACGGTGACGAGATTCGGGATGCGCGACAACACCGCGTCACCGTGCGTGTAGAGCGAATTCCGTATGCCGACCGCGCGGTTCATGTGGGCGAAATCATAGAGCCGCTTGGTGCCGGCAAGCGCGCCGGTGATCGACACACCCTGGTCGATGGGTTTGCGCGCATTCGTCACCGCGCCCGCCTCGACGAGATCGACCAGCACGTCGCTGACGATGCCGGTATGCACGCCGAGATCGCGGCGGTCGCGCAAGGCCTGCAGCACCGCGTCGGGGATCGCGCCGACGCCCATCTGCAAGGTCGCGCCATCGCCGATGAACGCGGCTGCGTGGCCGGCGATCGCCCGCTCGACCGCGCCGACGCGCGACGGCACCTCCACCACCGGGCGCGACGTCGGCACCAGCACGTCGATCCGCTCCGCCGCCAGCGCGGCGTCGCCGAACGTATACGGCACCTGGTCGTTGACCTCGGCGATCACCACGCGCGCGCGCTCCACCGCCGTCGGGATGAAATCGCCGGTCACGCCGTAGCTATGGCGCCCGTCCGGCCCCGCCGGGCTCACCTGCACGAACGCCACGTCGCAGCGCACCGCGCCGGTCTCGATGTAGCCCAGCACCTGGCCGACATGGCACGGGATGATCTCGACCACCTGCGCCCGTGTCAGCCGCCGCAAAGTGCCGATGCCGCCGATGCCCACCATGCGGATGTGGTCGGCGTGCTCCGGCTGCAAGGTGTCGGAGAACCCCGCGGCGAAGAACACCGACACGCCGCCGAGCCCAGCGCGCTGCGCGACCAAGGCCTCGGTCAAAGTCTGCGGCTCGGCCGCCGCCTCGCCCCAGATGATCTGGTCGCCGGGGCGGACGAATTCGCGGAGGTCGAGTTCCTCTGGCCGGACGACGCGGGTCATTGCTACGCCGTCATGGCCGGGCTTGACCCGGCCATCTCTCGCGGTCGCCTCGGAGCGATCACGCCCGGCATCGAGCGAACGGCAACTGATGGCCGGGTCAAGCCCGGCCATGACGTCGATGGGGGCGCGGACGGCATATCAATAAGACTTCGGCAGGCCCAGCACCCGCTCGGCGATGAAGCTGAGGATGAGCTCCGGGCTGATCGGCGCGATGCGGGGGATCAGGCTTTCGCGCAGGTAGCGCTCGACATGGTATTCCTGCGCGTAGCCCATGCCGCCATGCGTCATCACCGCCCGCTCGCAGGCACGGAACCCGGCCTCGGCGGCGAGATACTTGGCGGCGTTGGCCTCGGCGCCGCACTCCCGCCCGGTGTCATAGAGCTGCGCCGCCTTGAGCATCATCAGGTTGGCGGCTTCGAGATTGGCCCAGCATTCCGCCAGCGGATGCTGGATCGCCTGGTTCTGCCCGATCGGGCGGCCGAACACCACGCGGTCCTTGGCGTATTGCGTCGCCCGGGCCAGCGCCACCCGCCCGATGCCCACCGCCTCGGCGGCGATCAGGATACGCTCGGGGTTCATGCCGTGCAGGATGGCGCGGAAGCCCTGGCCCTCCTCGCCGATGCGGTTCTCGGCCGGGATCTCCAGATTGTCGATGAACAGCATGTTCGAATCGACCGCGTGCCGCCCCATCTTCTCGATCAGCCGGACCTCGACGCGCGAGCGGTCGAGATCGGTGTAGAACAGCGTCAGCCCTGCGGTCTTCTTCGCCACCTCCTCGAGCGGCGTGGTGCGGGTCAGCAGCAGCACCTTGTTCGCCACTTGCGCCGTCGAGGTCCAGATCTTCTGGCCGTTGACCACGTAGCGGTCGCCCCGCCGCTCAGCACGGGTTTTCAGCTGGGTGGTGTTGAGCCCGACATTGGGTTCCGTGACGGCGAAGCAGGCCTTGTCCTCGCCGCGCAGCAGGGGCGGCAGCATCCGCCGCTTCTGCTCCTCGGTGCCGAACACCACGACGGGGTTGAGGCCGAAGATGTTCATATGGATGGCCGAGGCGCCGCTCATCGCGGCACCCGATTCCGCCACCGCCTGCATCATCACGGCGGCCTCGGCGATGCCGAGCCCAGCGCCGCCATACTCCTCCGGCATGGCGATGCCGAGCCAGCCGGTCTCGACCATCGCGGCGTAGAACTCGTGCGGGAATACAGCCTCGCGCTCCTTCGCGAGCCAGTACTCGTCGCCGAACCGGGCGCACTGGCGCAGGATCTCCTGGCGGATCTGCTC
>DATIMU010000380.1:0-3950 GCA_035475015.1 Acetobacteraceae bacterium | reverse complement strand
AATCAACATCAGCGGCTACCCGCGCGACGTCCGCACGCCGACGCCCGAGGCCGACGCCGACACCGCCGACGTGTTGCGCTCGGTCGGTTACGGCGACGCCGAGATTGCCGAGATGCGCGCGAAAGGAGCGATCTGATGGACATGGTTTCGACCAAGCAATACGCCGGGGGCAAGATGCTCGCGGCGAAGGAGGACGGCGTCGGGCTCATCACCTTCAATCAGCCCGAGAAGCGCAACGCCATTTCGGTTGAGATGTGGCAGGGCTTAGGCGACATCCTCGACGAGTTCGCCGAGGACCATTCGGTGCGGGTGGTGGTGCTGACCGGTGCCGGCAACAAGGCGTTCGTCTCGGGGGCGGACATCAGCCAGTTCGAGAAGCAGCGCTCCAACGCCGACGCGCAGAAGGAATATGCCCGCCTCACCAGCGCCGGGCGCGACAAGCTGGGCGCCTTCCGCAAGCCGACCATCGCGCGCATCCGCGGCTTCTGCCTCGGCGGCGGCCTCGCCATCGCGATGCAGACCGATCTGCGCATCGCCGCGGCGGACAGCCAGTTCGGCATCCCCGCGGCCAGGCTCGGCATCGCCTACGGGTTCGACGGCGTGCGCGCCCTGGTCTCGCTGGTCGGCCCGGCGCACGCCCGGATGATCCTCTACACCGGCCAGCGCTTCGATGCGCCGGAGGCGGAGCGGATGGGCCTGGTCAACCGCGTGGTGCCCGACGAGGAACTCTCGGACGCCGTGCTGGAGCTCGCGCGCAGCATCGCCGACAATGCCCCGCTTTCGGTGACGGCGTCCAAGCACGCCATCGACCAGGTACTGCGCGACCCCGACGAGCGGGACACGGCCGGCCTCGCCGCCCACATGGAGGTGGCGTTCAACAGCGCCGACTACCGCGAGGGCCGCACCGCGTTCATGGAGAAGCGGCCGCCTCGGTTCCAAGGGCGTTAGGGCGGTTTCCGGCGCGACCAGACGCCGTCATCGCGAGGCGCCCTGGCGACGAAGCGATCCATGCCGCCCGCGCGATGGATCGCCGCGCCGCCAAGGAGCGGCGTGCGCTAGACCACGTTCTCCGGCCTGAGCCGGCACGTCTCGGCGTCCGCCACCGTCTCCACCTGGAAGGTCGAGTGGCCGATGCCGAAGCGCCGGCGGATCTCGGCTTCGATCCCGACCAGCGCGCCCCGGCAGTCCTCGTCGCGCGTATAGACGAGATGCGCGGTGAGCGCCGTGTCGGTCGTGCTGAGGCCCCAGATGTGCAGGTCGTGCACCTCGGCGACCCCGGGCAGGCCGCGCAGATAGGTTTCCACCGCCTCGCGCTCGATCCCGCCGGGCACCGCGTCCATCGCGAGATCGGTGGAATCGCGCAGCACGCCCCAGGTGGTGGCAAGAATGATGATCCCGATCGCCAGGCTCGCCACCGGATCGAGCCACAGCCAGCCGGTCAGCCCGATCAGGATGCCCGCGACCACCACGCCGGCCGAGACGCCGGCATCACCCGCCATGTGCAGGAAGGCCGCCCGGACGTTCAAATCGCCCGCTCGGCCGCGCATGAACATCAGCGCCGTGCCGCCGTTGATGAGGATGCCGGCGGCGGCAACCCAGATCACGGTCAGTTCGCCCACCGGCTCGGGCTCGACCAAGCGGCGCAGCGCCTCCACCGCGATCGCGCCGACGCTGATGAGCAGCACCACGGAATTCGCCAGCGCCGCCATGATGGAGCTGCGACCCCAGCCGTAGGTGCGTCGCGGCGTGGGCGGGCGGCGGGTCAGCCACGCGGCCCACCAGGCCATCAGCAGCCCGAGCACATCCCCCAGGTTATGCGCGGCGTCGGCCAGCAGCACGACCGAGTTGGCCGCCAGCCCGAACCCGATCTCGGCCGCCACGAAGCCCGCGTTGAGCAACGTCCCGATCGCGAAGGCGCGGCCATGGCTCACCGGCCCATGCTGGTGACCATGTGGCCCATGGTCGTGATGGGCATGATCGTGCCCGCTCATTCGGAGCCCTCTGCGTGGGAATCGGCGGCGCAAGCTTAGGTATGCGTCTCCGGGGGGTCAAACAACGCGCGGTCATCACGAGATGCTGATTGCGGGCGGACAAACCCCCGTTACATGCTTGGTTTGTAGACCGGTCTTCCGTCGTGCTCGCAGCGGCCGGCGCGGATGTCCACTTAAGGAGCCGACGGCGTCGGGCAGGCATGGTCGGCAATTCCATCGTCCTCTTCCTCAAGCTGGCCGGCACCCGCCCGCTCCTGCAGGCGCTGGCGATCATCCTCGGCACCTTCATCCTCGAGGACGCGGCCACCGTGCTCGCCGCGATGCGGGCTGAGGAGGGCGCGATCCCGATCTGGCTGGCGCTGTTGTCGCTCTATGTCGGGGTGGTGCTGGGCGACCTCGGCCTCTACGGGCTCGGCCGGCTGTCGGCCCGGATCGGCTGGATCGCGCGCCTGGTTCCCCCCGACCGGTCGCGCGCGCTGGCGACGTGGCTGCGCGGGCGAGTGTTCAAGGTGGTGCTGGTGAGCCGCTTCCTGCCGGGGATGCGGCTGCCCGCCTACACCGCCTGCGGCTTCCTGCGGGCCGACCTGCGGCAGTTCGCCCTGGCCGCGATTGTCGCCACCCTTGCCTGGACCACGCTGCTGTTCTGCGTCTCGCTGCGGGTGGGCGGCTTCCTCATCGACCATTTCGGCGCCTGGCGCTGGGCCGGTGCCGCCGGCTTCGCGCTCGCCCTGATCCTCGTCGGCCGCTTCGCCGCCCGGTTGCAGAGCGCATCGCGGTGAAGTTCGAAACCGCGCGCGGCGCCGTCCTGCCGGCGCGCCTGCGGGAGCGGCCGGTCTCGTTCTTCGAGTTCTGGCCCGGCTGGCTGTTCTACGCGCCGATCGTCGCGCAGTGGATCGCCCTCGGGCTGCGCCACGGCGACATGAGCCTGCCCACCGCCGCCAACCCCCTCATCACCGGCGGCGGCCTGTGCGGCGAGTCGAAGGTTTCCATCCTGGATCAGGTGAGCGAAACCGGGCGGCGCTGGCTGGTGCCCTACACGAGCCTGGTCACTGGCCCGACCTCGCGGGGTGATCTTGCCGCGGCGGAGAACGCCCTGGACCGGGCGGGGATCGGCCTTCCCCTGGTCGCCAAGCCCGACATCGGCTGCAACGGCACCGGCGTCCGGCTGATCGCGGACCGCGACCGGCTCGGGCAGTATCTCGACCAATTTCCCCGCCGATGCGGCGTCATGCTGCAGGAATTTGCCCCCGAGGAGGGCGAGGCCGGCATCTTCTATGTCCGCGAGCCGGGCGACGGGCCGGGCCGCATCACCTCGATCACCTTCAAGCACGCCCCGCACGTCACCGGCGACGGCCATTCCACCTTGCGCCGGCTCGTCCTGTCCGATCCCCGTGCCGGCCGCGTGCCGCATCTCTATCTGCCCCGCCTTGCCGGCCGGCTGGAGCAGGTGCCGGCGCGCGGCGAGCGGGTGCGCCTCGTGTTCGTGGGCAATCACTGCAAGGGCTCGGTGTTCGAGAACGCCACGGACCAGGCGACCCCGGCGCTCGCCGCCGCCATCGAGCGGATCGCCCGCGCGCTGCCCGAATTCCATTTCGGCCGGCTGGACATCCGCTTCGCCTCGCTCCCGGCACTGCGCCGGGGCGAGGGGTTCCGCATCATCGAGATCAACGGCGCCGGCTCGGAAGCAACCCACGTATGGGACCCCGTCACCACCCTGCGCGAGGCCTGGCGCGCGCAGTTTTTCCATTACGGCGCGGCGTTCCGCATCGCCGCCGCCAACCGCGCGCGCGGCCATCGTCCGACCGGCCTGCGGGCGCTGTTCCATTTGTGGCGAACGCAGCGGCGCCTGATGGCCGCCTATCCGCCGAACGACTGAACCTCCGCGCACCGCCAAGACAAGTCGCCAAGAAACATCAGTTGCCAAGCCTGGGGCTTTCGGTCAGGAACGCGCCCACTGGC
>DATIMU010000379.1:0-4290 GCA_035475015.1 Acetobacteraceae bacterium | reverse complement strand
CGCAGTATCTCGTGGTGAACGGCCGCCCGGTCGCCGACCCGGTGCTGAAGGTCGCGGTGCGCGTCGCCTATCGCGACGTCATCGCCGCCGGCCGGCATCCGGTCGTCGCGCTGTTCCTCGACATACCGCCCGAGGAGCTCGACGTGAACGTCCACCCGGCCAAGGCCGAGCTGCGCTTTCGCGACCCGGCCGCGGTGCGCTCCTTCGTCATCTCGACGGTGAGCCGGGCGCTGTCCGGCGGCGCCGGGACCGCGACCGCGGCGCTGCGCCTCGCGACACAGCCGCGCGCCGCCTGGCCGGGCGCACGATCCATCCCGCCGACCGGCTTTGCCGAGGCCCCGCCGCTGCCGCTCGCCGCCGCTCCCGGCGCGCGGCTGCTGGCGCGCGAGGCGCCGTCGCCCGATCAACCGCCTCCCGATTATCCGCCCCCCGACTATCCGCTGGGCGCGCCGGTGGCGCAGGTGCTGGACACCTACATCATCGCGGTCGCCGCCGACGGCAGTCTGGTGCTGGTCGATCAGCACGCGGCGCATGAGCGGCTGACCCACGAGGCGCTACGGGCGCAGCTGCTGGACGGCGGGGTGCGCAGCCAGCCCATGCTGCTGCCCGCCGTGGTCGAGCTGGCGCCGGCGGACGCGGCACGGCTGCTCGCCCGTGCGACCGAGCTGGCCCGGCTCGGCCTCGAGCTCGAGGCGTTCGGCGGCGGCGCGGTGCTGGTGCGCGCGCTGCCCGCCGCCCTCGGCGCGCCCGAGCCCCGGCCGCTGCTGCGCGATCTCGCCGACGAGCTCGCCGAGATGGACGAGAGCACCGCGCTGGAGGCGCGGCTCGACGCGGTCATCGCGCGGCTCGCCTGCCACGGCAGCATCCGCGCCGGCCGCCGCCTGGGGGCGGAGGAGATGGCTGCCCTCTTGCGCCAGATGGAGGCGACGCCACGCGCCGCGACCTGCAGCCATGGGCGACCGACCTTCCTGAAGCTCTCGAAGGCCGAGATCGAGACGCTGTTCGGGCGGCGCTGACGCTACCCGGCGGTGGCCGGGCGGGATTTCAGGGCGGCCATGAAGGCGAATTGGCCAAGCACCGTCGCGGCAATCAGCACGGTGGAGGCGGTGAGCGCCGGGTGCTCCGGCCAGATGCTGACCGCGACCGTGCAGAGCGCGCCGAACCCCATCTGCACGAAGCCGTAGAGGCCGGACGCAGCGCCGATCATCGTCGGCTGGGTGCTGAGCGCGCTGGCCAGCGCCATCGGGCTCGCCGCGCCGACGCCGACGGAATAGATGATCATCGCGCCGAGAATCGTGGCGACGCTGAGATGTCCCGTGATCGCGACCGCGAAGAACAGCGTCGCGCCGAGCACGGCGATGCCGCTCGTGACCTGCAGCAGCAGCCCGAGCCGGACCCGCCGGACCAGCCGACTTGCGGCGAAGCTGCCGATCGGCACCCCGATCATGACGACGAGATAATACAGCCCGACCTCCTCGGCCGGCCGGTGCAGCATGTCGGTGAAGATGAACGGGGAGGCCGAGAGATAGGCGTAGAAGCTCGTCGTGGTGAGCGCGCCGCCGATCATGTAGCCGCGAAACGCCGGCGTGCGGAGCAGCCGCATGTAGCTCCCGAGCATCCGCCCCGAACCCGAGCCGCGCGAACGGGCGGTCTCCGGCAGGCTGAACAAGGTGCCGATCAGCGTCACCATGCCGAACACGAACAGGGCGGCGAAGATCGAGCGCCAGCCGAACCAGGCGCCGAGATAGCCACCCACCGCCGGCCCGATGCCCGGTGCGAGACTCTGCACCATCGTCAGCATCGCCATCTGCGACGCCGCCTGGCCCTCCGCCGCGCCGTCGCGCACCACCGCTCGCCCCAGCACGAGCCCGCCGCAGCCACCCAGCGCCTGCACCACGCGGGCGATCAGCAGCACGGTGATGTTCGGCGCCAGCCCCGCGACGATACTCGCGCCGACATAGAGAACCAGGGCCACCAGCAGCGCCGGCCGCCGGCCGAACTGGTCGGAAACCGGCCCGTACAACAGCTGGCCGCCCGCGACCCCGAACAGATAGAGCGTGATGGTGAGCTGGATGGTGCCCGACGAGACCGCGAGGTTCTCCGCCGCCAGCGGCAGCACCGGCACCAGGATGTGCATCGCCAGGGTGCCGGATGCCGTGACCGCGACCAGCAGCCAGAACGGCGCCCGGAGACGGCTGCGAAGCAGCGGAGTGGTGAGCCATTGCATCGCACGATGAGAGAGCACGGACCTGCTCAGGTCCAGCCCCCCGGTACGCAACCCTACCGTGAGGTAGCCCTATCGTCAGGTCGCCCTATCGTGAGGTCGCGTTATACGCGGCGGCGGCCGGTGCGGCGGAGGTGCCGGCGTCCACCGGCAGCACGATACCGCTGACCCAGCGCGCCTGCTCGCTCACCAGGTAGAGCACGCCGTTGCCGATATCCCAGCCGGTGCCCTCGGTCTTGAGCAGCGAGCGGTTGCGCCGCGCCTCCCGCGTCGCCTCGCTCATGCCGCCCTCCTGCACCATCGGCGTGTAGACCGCGCCCGGCGCCACGCAGTTGACCCGGATGCCCTGATGCGCGTGATGCGCCGCCATGGCCCGGGTGAGATTGATGATCGCACCCTTGCTGGTCGGGTAGAACAGCGAGGGGAAGCCGCCGAACAGCCCGGCGAAGGATGAAAGATTGACGATCGCGCCGCCGCCGGCGCGCGCCATCTCCGGGATCGCGTATTTCGCCATCAGCACCATCGAGGTGAGATTGACCCGCATCGCCTGATCCCACGCCTCGGGATCGACCTCGACGGCGGTGCCGGTGGGGCCGAGGATGCCGACATTGTTGACCAGGATGTCGAGCCGCCCCCAGGCCTCGACCGTGCGCCGCACCGCCGCCTCGCAATCGGCCGGCTTGGTCACGTCGGCCAGCACCACCTGGCAGGTGCCGCCCTCGTCGCGGATCATGCCGGCGGTGCGCTCGGCCCACTCCGCCACCTGGTCGAGCACCGTCACGTTCGCGCCATGCCGCGCCAGCAGCACCGCCGTCGCCCGCCCGTTGCCGATCCCCTCGCCGCGCGACCCCGCGCCGGTGACGATCGCCACTTTCCCATTCAGCCGGCCGTCGCCCGCTTCTGGCATTGGGTACCCTCCCGCTTCTACCGGTGCGGAAGGGGCGCCAGCCCGCACAGACGGTCAAGGCTGAGCGGAACCCCGCCCACAGAAAAATTGCCGGTCAGCGCCGAAGCGCCCCGGTCCGCGGCCCACGCCGCGCAGACTTGCGGGCGTAGCGGCTTGGCCTCGGCGATGGCGCCAGCGGCCAGCAAATCCATGAACCGCCCGATCGGCTGGTCGTAGAAATCCGAGTGCATTCCGCGGCCGCTGGTGTCCGGCCGAGTGCCCCGCAGATTGTCGAGCTCGTCCGCCTGGGCCGCCGCCGAAGCTGCGACGGCGAGGGCGATCAGCACCCCGAAAACCCCGATGCGTGGCATCCCGTGTCCCTCCCGCTCGGCGCACCGCACTTCCGTTCGCGACATGATCGGTTCTAGCCTGCCCTGCCTGGCGGGAAACGGCCAGACGGGGAGAGCAACGACATGGCAACAACATCGCTTCGCGCGGCGGGATTGGTCGTCGCGGTCCTGGCGGCGCCGCTCGCCGCGCGCGCCGATATCGCCGTCGTCTCCAACGACGCGCATACCGTGCTCGACAACGGCAAGCAGATCGCCGCCCCCGGCGCGCCGGCGGACAGCGTCGCGATCGTCGACCTGAAGCAATACCCGCCGAAGATCACCGGCACCGTCGCGGCACCAGGCAGCGTGGTCGGGCCGCCGATGGCGGTCGCGGTGGCGCCGGACGAAAGCTGGGCGGTCGTCACCTCGGCGACCAAGGCGGAGGGCGGCGCCATCGTGCCGAACGACGTCGTGTCGGTGATCGACCTCACCGCCTCGCCACCCAAGGTGGTGCAGACGGAGGAAGCCGGGGCGGGGGCCACCGTCGTTCGGTTCACCCCCGACATGAAGCTCGCTCTGGTCGCCAATCGCGGCGAGGGCACGGTCTCGATCTTCACCATCGAGGGCAAGCACCTGACCTCGGCGGGCAAGCTCGGTCTCGGCAATCCGAAGGCTGGCCCCAGCGGCCTCGCCATCCTGCCCGACGGCAAGACCGCGCTGCTGTCGCGCGACGGCGACAGCATGGTGAGCGTGCTGCACATCGACGGGGCCAAGGTGACGATCGATCCGCGGCCGGTGACAGTCGGGCTGCGGCCCTACACGCTCGACGTCAACGCCGCCGGCACGCTCGC
>DATIMU010000378.1:0-6295 GCA_035475015.1 Acetobacteraceae bacterium | reverse complement strand
TGCCCGAGACGAGCGCCCGCAGCGCCGCGCCGAGCTGCTCCATGGTCCGCGCCGGATCGTCCGGCCGAGCGTCCGGCATCCCCGCCCCGCGCAGGAACGCCGCCAGCAGGTCCGCCTCGTCGGCGCTCGCCGGCGCGGCCACGGAGGGCGCCCGCCGAGGGGCCGGCGCGGGCTCGATGGGCAGCTCCACGGGAGCCGGCCCCGGCGTCGCGAGATCGAGATGCCAGTCGTCCGGCAGCACCGAGCGCGCCGGCGGGGTGCGGAAGGCGTCCGACACCGCCGGCGAGTGATTGGGCTGCGTCGGGCCGGAGAAGCCCTGCTCCGGCTCGTCGGGCGCCAGCGGATCGAACTCCGGCGGCAGCGTGATCGGCGGCGGTGCGAGGCCGGCGTCAAACGGGGGGTCGAACGGGCGATCGAGCGAGGCGCCGCCCGGATCGGCGCGGTAGCGCACCGGAGAGAGCGAGCCGAACGGGTCGTCGCCGAACGGATCGGGCCGCTGCCCGCCCTGCTCGAAAGCCGAGCGCGCCGCCTGCTCGCGCACCCGGACCTCGATCTCGTACGGGCCGAGGCGGATGCGGTCGCCGTCGTCCAGGGTGCGCGGCGCGCCGGCCCCGATCGGCTCGCCGTCGCGGTTGAGGTAGGTGCCGTTGCTGCTGGTATCGGCGAGCTGCCAGGCGCCGGAGCGGAAGGCGACGACGCAGTGCCGCTTCGACAAGTGCTTGTCGGGGTCGGGCAGCACCCAGTCGTTGTCGCGGCCGCGTCCGATGGTGAACTCGCCGCCGGTCACCTCGCGCGTCTCGGGCGGCACGGCGTCGGGGCATCGCAGCACGGTCAGCGTCAAGCTCATCGGATCTCAGCCAATCAGCACGGTCGGGCAGCCACCGACCACCGCGCCACCATGCGCCGTCACGTCGCCCATGCGCGAGGCGGGCTGGCCGCCCACCAGCACGGTGAAGGAGCCGAGCGCCAGCGTCCCCGGCGGCCCGACGCAGACATGCATGTCGCCGATCCGCGCCTGCGGCAAGCCGCTGGTCAGCACGGTGAAGCAGCCGAGCGAAATCGGGCCGCCGACATGCGGCACCACGCCGGTCACCATCGGGCAGGTTTGCATATCGGTCACGCGCGCGGCGGGCTGTCCCATCAGCGATCCTCCTCCGGCTCCAGCCGCCCCACGCCGCCGCCGGCGATCTCGCGCCCGCTGGCGAGAAAGCGCCGCAGCCGGTCCTCGCGCCGCGCAGGATGCAGCCGCACCGAGGCCAAGGCTATGGCCCCGGTCACAGCGGTGGCCGCGAGGTGCGGCGCCGGCGGCACCTTGGGCTGGCCGAGCGGCGACATCGAGTCCCCGCTCCAGAACGCCGCGACGGCGACCCAGGACTCGGCGGTGCCGAACCCCGCCCGCTGCGCATGGTCGAACGCCTCCCGCCGGACCTCGTCGGTCTGCTTGCGCACCCACTGCTCGGCACTCGACACCGCCGCGCGATCGGCCTCGGGCAGATCGGCGGGCGTGGTGTGGTGCGAGCACATGCACGCCCACCACACCGCCTCGCGGTTGGGCAGCGCGTGCGCCATCAGCTTGACCGCCTCGCCGAAATAGCCCGCCTCCTCCAGCCGCCCGAGCGCCGTCGCGGCGTCCGGCTCGGCCTGGATGAGCGCCGCACTCTCGCCGGTCAGGCCGAGGCGGGGAAATACCTCGGCCATCCTGACGGACTTCATCTTGGCGAGCTGATCGGAACTCATCGCCCGGCCTCAGTTCAGCATCATGATGCCGCCCTTCAGCATCATCATCCCGTCGGCGTTGACCTTGGTCATCGGCGCCTCGATCTGCACCATCGCCTGGCCCGAGAGCTTGATCTGCGTGGCACTCACCGTCACCCCCGTCTGGTCGATCTTGACGCTGTTGGCGCCGACCTTCAGCTCGATGCTGTTCATCGCTTCCATCGTGATCGAGCCCATGCTGGCCGTGATCGAGATGTCGCTCTGGCTCGCCATGATGGTGATGCCGCCGTCCTGCACCGTGAGCTGGTCGCCGGCCGCCTTGATCGTGGTGGTGCGGCCGTTCTTGATCGTGACGGTCTGGCTGTTGTCGACGCTCAGGGTCTGGTCGTGCTCGACCTCGACCGTCATGTCCTTCTCGGCATGGAGAAAAACCTTCTCCTCGCCCTTCTTGTCGTCGAACGACAGCTCGGAGACGGTGGACGTGCTGCCCTCTGTGGTCGAGCGGCTGCGAAAGCCGCTCTTGGTCTGCTCGCCCGGGATCGGGAATACCGGCATCATCTGCCCGTTGTAGAACCCGCCGATCACCACCGGCCGGTCCGGGTCGCCGTCGAGGAACGCCACCGCCACCTCGGTGCCGACGCGCGGCAGGTGCTGCCATCCCCAGGTGTTGCCGGCCCAGGGCTGCACCACCCGCACCCAGCAGGCGGTGTCGGCCGTGGCGTCGTTACGATGGTCCCAGAAGAAGCGCACCTTGACCCGGCCGTACTGGTCGGCGTGGATCTCCTCGCCCTCGCCGCCGAGCACGATCGCGGAGTGGATGCCGGTCATCGCCGGGCGCGGCGTCACGAACTTCTCGCGCCACGCCGTCGCCACGGGAAACGCGGTGATGCGGTTGGCGTAGCTGGCGCCGCTCTCGCCCGTCACCCAGCTGTGGTCCTGGCCGCTATGGCTCACGCCGCGCACCACGTATTCGACGCCGGTGCCGTCGTCGAATGGGTCGCGCTCGACGGTGAACCGGCTGCCCGGCGCGAACAGGTGGTTCTCGCCCACCGCCTCGAACAGCTTGGCCTCGGCCTCCGCCGCCTCCATCCTGAGGCGCGCGTGGCTGCTCGCCTCGTCCTGCGTCGTCGCCAGCGCCGGCCACTGGAACACGTCGCGCACCGGCGCGCCGGAGGTGGCGAGCGTGGTCTGCTGCTGGCCGTCCGGCAGGGTATTGGGCTTCAGCGGATCATAGTCGCGCAGCCGGACCTTGCCGTGCGCGGTGGTTTCCACCTTGTGCCATTGGGTAAACACGTCGGTCCCGCCGCCCTCGTGGACCACGCGCATGGTCGGCTTCGGGTTCTGCGGAAAACCCTGGTTCTGGTCGGTGATGACCAGCGTGTGATCGCCCTCCGCGTGGGTGAAGTAGTAGAAATACCCCGCCTCCTCGACGAGGCGCGAGAGGAACACGACGTCGGTCTCGTTGTATTGCGTGACGTAGGGCCGGACCGGCTTGTCGCCATAGACCTTCAGGCTGAGCGTCTGGCCGTTGTCGCCGCAGATCGCCGTCAGGATGTCGGCGATGGACTTGTTGGCAAAGATACGACAGTCGATCGTCTGCCCCATGAACCACAGCTTGGGCACGATCGTCAGAGTGTAAGAGTACTGCCCCCGCACCGGCTCTCCGCTCGCGGAGAACGCCCGGACGATGCCGTGCAGGATGCGCGGATCGCCCGGCCCGTGCTGCACCTTGAGGCACGCCGGCTTGTAGAGGATCTCGTCGGGGTCGATCGAGGGCTGGTCGCACACCGTCTCCACGGTCACCAGGAACGGCGCGTTGATCGCCTCCTCGGCGTGGAAGGACACCGGCTGCAGCACATCCTGCCCGAGTGCCGTCTGCAAGGACAGGAGCCGCTGGTTGCTCCCGGCCTCCGCCTGCACGTCAGACATCCCGCCTCCCTTCGCGCGGCCGAATAGCCGCGAATTGACCTGACAGGCCGGGACGGGCCGCGCACGCCAACCTTGTTGCGGTCAGTATGGCACCGGACCTGTCGCCCCGTCATCAATCAATGGCCTGCTCAAATACGATTAGCTCAACCGACGATAGCAAGAGCGCGATGCAGCGCGGCACCCGAGCCGAGCGTCGCGTCCACCCTCTCCGCCGTCAACCGGTGCACCTCGCCGGGATCGGTGACGGCCGCGCCGTCCTTCTGCATCTGCCGCCCGGTGCGCGCCAGGATCGCGACCAGGCGATCGGCGAGCTGCTCCGGCCGCGCCTCCCGCCCCTCCAGCAGTTCCCCCGCGATGAGCGTGTCGGTCAGGCTCGCCGGGATGGCCGAGCCGATCACCGGCGAGACCAGATTGGCGACGCTCGTGCCGTCCGCGTTCATCCGCGCGATCGCCCGGTTGAGCGCGCGGCAGGCGGCGATCCCCTCACCCGTGGCGCCGCCCGGCATCACCGGATGCGCGAAGCCGCCGGAGATCAGCAGGGCGAACGCCTGCAACAGCTCGGTCAGCGGCTTGCCGGCCCAGCCCGGCATGGCGCGGGCCTCGCGCAGCGTGAGCGGCCCGCTGGCGAGGGCGTCGATCAGCGAGCCATACAGTTTCCGCTCGCCGGAAACGGTCCCGAGCTGGCAGGTGAACTCGATGCCGGCCTCGTCCAGCGTCGGCTTGGCGATTGCCGCCAGGGTGAGCGCGTCGAGCATGTCGAGATGCTCGCCGGTGGCGAGCCCGGTCACGCCGCGGCGGTAGATGTCGCGGCGGAAGCTCTGCGAGCCGGCGAAGTCCCGCAGCGTCTCGCGCAGCGCGACGTCCTGGGTCTCGTTCATCAGCGGCCGCATCCCCGGCGGGATCGAGGTCGCGTCGATGTTGTCGGTCAGCGTCGCGCTGCCGATGAAGCCGCACTTGGCCTCCGCCATCTCGGCCATCACGTCGGCCGCCATCTGCGGATGCCAATGCTCGTTGAGGTATTCGTGGGCGAGATAGCGCGCGTCGTGCGTGCGCAGCATCTTCAGCCGGCTCTCGATCGCCGGGTTCGCCGCGAAGAAACGCGCCTGGCCTTCCGTCAGCCGGTCGATCAGCGCCGCGACCTGCGTCATGCCGAGGTCCGAACGATCGCGGTTGCCGCTCGTCACCAGGCGCATCAGCTCGCGCAACGGCACCATCGAGGCCCAGCCGACCGCGTCGTTGTAGCTGTTGTAGAACAGCCCGCCCGGCCGCAACCGTTGCCGCACGAACGACACCACCTGCCGGCGATGCTCGGGCGCGATCCAGCTGTAGACACCGTGCGCCACGATGAAGTCGAATTCCGGCAGCGCGCCCTCCGGCGCCTCCGCCAGCTCGGCGAACGAAGCCTCCCGGTAATTGATATTGCCGAGCCCCGCGCGGCTCACCAGCAGTCGCGCCGTCTCGATATGCGCCGGGTTGAAGTCGAACGCCCAGACCTCGGCCTGCGGGCAGGCGGCCGCGACCACGGCGGCGGTGAAGCCGTTGCCGCAGCCGAGCTCGGCCCAGCGGAACGGCCGCGCCAGGTCGGGCGGGCGATGGCCGAGCAGGACGGCCGCCGTGCCGAGCCACGCCGGCGTCATCTCCCGGTAGAATTGCGACGTGTAGGTGACGTCGGCGACGTAGCCCTCGTTCCAGCGCGCCATGTCGATCAGTCGGCGAAAATTGCGTGCGAGCGATCAGGCACCGATGTTGACGACCTGGACGCGGCGGTTGCGCGGCTCCGGGGTCTGGTCCGGGGTCGGCACCAGCAGGTGGTCGGAGCCGACGCCGACGGTGACCAGCCGGGACTGGCTCACGCCGAAATGGCTCGCCAGATACTCGGCCACGGCGGCGGCGCGGCGTTCGGACAGACTCTGGTTGTAGCCCTTGGCGCCGATCGTGTCGGTGTGGCCCTCGATACGGAAATGATACGGCGCCAGGTCGTTGCTGCTCAGCGCCTTGCCGAGCTCGTCGAGCGCGTGGGTCGCGTCCGGCGTGAGTTCCGCCGAACCGTTGGCGAACTGCACGAACAGGTTGACCGACGGCGCCTCCGCCGCAGCCGTCGGCGCGTGCCTCGGCTGCGATGCCGCGGCGGAATGGATCGCCACCGGCGCACGCGGCCGCGTGCCGATGGCGGCGCCCTCGGACACTGCGGCGGGCGTCACCTCCTGGGGTGCCACGGGCCGGATGCCTCGGGTCGACCCGGCGAGCGATTTGGCGCTCGGCTTCAGGGAGTCGATGATCTGGTTGGCGGAGGGATTGGATTGCGCCCAGGCCCCCGCCGCCAGCCCGGAAGCCAAGGCGAGTGACGCCGCAACAATTGCTGATCCAACCCAAATCTCACGCATCACCGATCTCCCACCACCACGGAGTTGACGCCTCTTAGCACGAGATGCGAACCGTTGCGATAGGTAATCAGCTATCCACCGCCGGATCGTCACGTTTCCACGCACCGCAACCCCGTAGGGCGGACTTCAGTCCGCCATCCCCCCACACACCGAGCGAACCCGCGTCGTCAGTCAGGAAAAGGCGGCAAGCAAGGCGTCGGCTCCCACTGCCCGTCGACCAGGCGCAGCGGCGCGGGCCCCGCGGCCCGCGCGATCGGCGCAACCCT
>DATIMU010000377.1:0-3644 GCA_035475015.1 Acetobacteraceae bacterium | reverse complement strand
CTGCACCGGATGGGCCACGCGCATTCCGTGGAATGCTGGCAGGCCGGGTGCCTGGTCGGCGGGCTCTACGGCGTGGCGCTCGGCGGGACGTTCTTCGGGGAAAGCATGTTCAGCACCGCGCGGGACGCCTCCAAGGTGGCGCTGGTGCATCTGGTGGCGCGGCTGCGGCTGGGCGGGTTCCGGCTGCTGGACACGCAGTTCGTGACCAGCCACCTGGCGCAGTTCGGCACCGAGGAGGTGGCACGGGAGGACTATAAATCCCTGCTCGCCTCGGCGGTCGACGTGCCGGCGCGCTGGATCGCCGCGCCGCCGCCCTCCGCGCTCCTCGCGGAGATCCGCGCCTTGGCCGAGCGCCGGGCGTGACGTCCTGGCGTGTCGCGGTGCTGGCGCTCCTCGCGTCGATCGCGCCGGGGCTGGCGGCGGCGGACGAGCATCCGCCATTGGCTGCGACCCGGGACGCCACGGTGCTGTACCGCGCGCAAGGCCCGCGCGACCAGGCGGCGACCTCGGTCCGCGTGCATGTCAGCGGGGGAAAGCTCCGGGTCGAGCCGGCGAGCCTGCCCGGCTACGTCATCGTGGATCGCGGCGCTGACCGCGTGCTGCTGGTGATGCGTCAGCCGCATATTTATTTCGAGACGCCTGCGCGGTCCGATCTGGTGCGCGACTTCCTGCCGAGCGAGCGGATGCACTTCACCCGCAGGGGGTCCGAGCGCGTCGCGGGCCTGCCATGCACGGTCTGGGACGTGCAGGCGCCGGAGGGGCGGAGCGGCAGCGTCTGCGTGACGGCGGACGGCATCGTGCTGCGCGGCCAGGGGCACGATCCGCAATACGGCAGCGGCGGCGTGGAGGCGGTCTCCGTCACTTACGCGCCGCAGCCGGCCAGCCTGTTCCAGCTGCCGGCGGGCTATCTGCGGATGGAAATCCCCCGCTTGCCGGCCGGGCCGGGCGGCGCCCGCCTGGCCCGATGAGACGGCTCGGCGTGGCGGCGCTGGTCGGGCTCGTGCTGCCGCTCGGCCTGGCGCGGGCGGCGGATGCGCCTGTCCTCATCCCGACCCGGGACGTCGCCGTGACCTACCGGATGGACGCAGGCGGCCGGGTGCTGGAGCAGCGGATGCGCTGGTCCGCCACGGTGCGCCGGATGCGGATCGACCCGCCGACCCCCGGCATCTTCCTGTTGATCGACTACGCCACGCACCGGATGGACGTGGTGCGCGACCCCGAGCGCACCTTCGTCGAGATGGACGCGCCGGCGACGCTGCCGGGAATGGGATCATCCGGGGAATCGCGGGAGGGACGTTACGTTCGGGGCGGTGGCGACGAAGTCTCGGGCATGGCCTGCACCGACTGGACCACGCATGACACGAAGGGGCGCGCGACCGAGATCTGTGTCGCCGCCGATGGCGTGCTGCTGCGGGTCCGGCGAGACGGGCGCGTGCTGGCCGGCGCCGCGCGGGTCGAATACGGGCCGCAGGACCCGGCGCTGTTCCAGCTCCCCCCTGGCTACACCCGGATGACGCAATCCCGATGACGCAAGCTCCGATGACCCGCCGCCGACCCATGAAGCTGCCTTGGCGGGACCGGGCCGGCCGACTCGCGCCCTTCAAGCTCGCGGTATTCGCGGCCCTGTTCGTCCCCGGACTCGTGCTCGCCGCGCAGTTCGCGACGGGGTCGCTCGGGGCGCGCCCGCTGAACGCCGTGATCCACGGCACCGGCCTGTGGACCATCCGCCTACTGCTGGTCGCACTCGCCGTCACCCCGGCGCGCGCGGTGCTCGACTGGCAGCGCCTGCCGCTGGTACGGCGGATGCTCGGCGTCGGCGCCCTGGCCTATGGGTTGACCCATTTCACGCTCTACTCGATCGACCAGAACGGGCACATGCTGCACGTCGCGGCCGAGATCATCCATCGCTTCTATCTCACCATCGGCTTCACCGCCCTGCTCGGGATCGTGGCCCTTGGGATCACCTCGACCGACGCCTCGGTGCGGCGGATGGGCAAGAACTGGAAGCGGCTGCACTGGCTGGCCTACCCGATCGGCGTGCTGGCGGTGTTCCATGCCACCCTGCAGTCCAAGGTGGACGTCAGCGAGGCGATGGTGATGGCGGGCTGCTTCGTCTGGCTGATGCTATGGCGGCTGCTGCCCGTGGAACGGCAGCGCCGACCGCTTGCGCTGGTGCCGCTGGCGGGGCTGGCGTCGGCCGCCACGGCGGGGCTCGAGTACACATGGTACGCGCTCGCCACCCGCATTCCGGCCGAACGGGTGCTGGCGGCCAATCTCGACTTCGAGGACGGCCTGCGCCCGGCCGCCTGGGTGCTGATCGCAGCATTTTGCATCGCCGTTCTCGCGGTCGTTCGCAACCACCGCCGCAGCGTGGTGCGCCCGGCCTGATAGGTAGACTCACGAGTCGAACGGATTGCCGACCCAAGCACTCTGATCGTCATCCTCGGGCTTGTCCCGAGGACCCACGACGTTGGTGCCCGCGCGCGAAGTCGTGGATGGTCGGCCTCCGCCGACCATGACGGGCGGAAGGAAAGCATTCCGAACAACAGGGGGTTGGAACGAATGAAGCGAAGGAGCTTGCTCGCGCTGGCGGGCGCCGTTCCGTTCTTGCCGATGACCGGGGCGAATGCGGCTGCCGTGCGCCGGGTTCGCCCCGGCGACCCTGCCTGGCCTGCGGTCTCGAGTTGGGAGCGGCTGAACCAGGATGTCGGCGGACGACTCATCAAGCTGCACTCGCCGCTCGACGTGTGCATGGGCGCACCGAGCGCGGCGTGCGACGAGTTCTTCAAGGAACTGAAGAACCCCTACGCGATCGGCGATAGCCCGGTGTTGACGCAGACCACCGGCTGGGCCGGCGCTTGGTCCTCCGCTCCGAGCGCCTACGCGATCGCCGCCCGGACGACGCGAGACGTGGTGGCCGCCGTCAACTTCGCGCGCGAGAACAATCTGCGGCTGGTCGTCAAGGGTGGCGGCCACAGCTACCAGGGGGCCTCGAACGCGGCGGATTCGCTGCTGATCTGGACCCGGGCGATCGACGACATCGCCCTGCACGACGCCTTCGTCGCCAGGGGCTGCGAGGGCAAGCAGGCGGCGCAACAAGCCGTCACGGTCGGCGCAGGCGCGATCTGGATGCACACCTACGACGCCGTGACCACCAAGGGCGGACGCTACGTGCAAGGCGGCGGCTGCGGGACAGTCGGGGTCGCCGGGCTGATCCAGAGCGGCGGCTTCGGCAGCTTCTCGAAGAACTACGGCACGGCGGCGGCGGCGCTGCTGGAGGCGGAGATCGTCACCGCCGACGGCGTGGCGCGGACCGTCAATGCCTGCACGGACCCCGACCTGTTCTGGGGCCTCAAGGGCGGCGGGGGCGGCAGCCTCGGCGTCGTCACCCGGCTGACACTGCGCACACGCGAGCTTCCGGAATTCTTCGGCGCGGTGTTCGCCACGATCAAGGCGACCTCGAACGCGGCGTTCCGCCGGCTGATCGGCCGGCTGGTCGGCTTCTACGCCGACAGCCTGTGCAACCCGCACTGGGGCGAGCAGATCGCGTTTCGGCCCAACAACAGCGTCATGATCGCGATGCTGTCGCAGGGCTTGGGCAAGAGCGAGGCCGAAGCGGTCTGGCGGCCGTTGCTGGACTGGAT
>DATIMU010000376.1:0-3265 GCA_035475015.1 Acetobacteraceae bacterium | reverse complement strand
CTCGCCGTGCGCAAGCTGCCCTTCGCCGGCGGCCCGGGCGGCCTCGTTCTGGAACAGATCCTGCCCGAGTGGATCGCCTATGTCGGCATGATCCTGCTCGCCGCCGTCGCGACCATCGGCTTCGCGCTGCTCCGGCGCAGCCGCCTCGGCATCCGCGTGCTGGCGATCAAAGGCGACGAGGATGCGGCGGCCTCCATCGGCATCGCGGCGACGCGGCTCAAGCTCGTGCTGTTCTGCGTCAGCGCACTGGTCGCCGGGCTGGCCGGCGCGGTGCACGCGCTATTCACCGCCTCGCTCTACCCCGACGTGGCGTTTTCCGTCGATTTGTCGCTGATCGCGCTCGCCGTGCCGCTGATCGGCGGCGTCGCGACGGCGAGCGGCCCGGCGCTCGGCGCGCTGCTCTATGTCGGGCTGCGCGAGGTGCTGCAGTTGTTCGCACCATCGGCGCATCTCACCATCCTCGGCCTGCTGCTGCTCGCGGTGGTGCTGTTCATGCGCGACGGCATCGGCCCGACGCTCGCGCGGCTGCTCCAGCGGGCGCGATGACGGAGGTGCTGCAAGCGCGCGGCGTCGCCAAGCGGTTCGGCGGCATCATCGCCGTGCGTGGCGTTGACCTCGCGGTACGGCAGGGCGAGCTGCTCGGCCTGTTCGGCCCGAACGGCGCGGGCAAGACGACGATGTTCAACCTGATCGCCGGCGCCATCCTGCCCGATGCTGGACAGGTGCTGCTGCACGGAAGCGACATCACGCGCGAGCCGGCGTGGCGACGCGCCCGCCTCGGCATCGCCCGCAGCTTCCAGATCGTCCGCCCGTTCCGCGACCTCTCGGTGCTGGAGAACCTGCTCGCCGCCGCCCCCGCCGCCGGCCAGGCAAACGACGCTACAAGCGCGCTCGCCCTGCTGCGCCGCGTCGGGCTGGAGGCGCGCGCCCACGACGCGGCCGGCGACCTCACGCTCGGGATGCTCAAGCGCCTCGAAGTCGCCCGCGCCCTCGCGGTCGGGCCGCGCCTGCTGCTGCTCGACGAGCCGCTGGCCGGTCTCGCCGGGCAGGAGGCCACCGACCTGCTGCGCACGGTGCAGGCCCTGAAGGGCCGCATGGCGATCGTGATGGTCGAGCACAACGTCCGCCTCGCCCTGCCGCTATGCGACCGCGCCGTGGTGATGGATGCCGGCGCGGTGCTGGCCGAGGGCACGCCCGAGCAGATCCGCCGCGACCCGGCGGTGATCCGCGCCTATCTCGGCTCCGAGGCGGCGTGATGCTGGAGCTGGACCGCGTCGAGGTGCGCTACGGCCAGGCGATCGCCGTCGCCGGCGTCGGGCTGCACGTCGCGCCGCGCTCGTGGGTCGCGCTGATCGGCCCGAACGGCGCGGGGAAAACCTCACTGCTGCGCGCCGCCGTCGGGCTGGTGCGCCATCGCGGCCATGTCCGCCTCGACGGCGAGGATCTTTCGCCACTGCCGCCCTGGGAGCGCCAGCGACGCGGCATCGGCTACGTCCCGGAGGGGCGGCAGGTGTTCCCGCAGATGACCGTCGAGGAGAATTTGCGCGTCGGCGCCTACACCCGCCGCAAGGCCGAGGTCGCCGACGCGCTCGAATTGGTGTTCGCCCTGTTCCCCCGCCTCAAGGAGCGCCGCGCCCAGGCCGCCTCCACCCTCTCGGGCGGCGAGCAGCAGATGCTCGCCCTCGGCCGCGCGCTGATGACCCGGCCGCGCCTCTTGCTGGTCGACGAGATTTCCTGGGGCCTCATGCCGATCCTGGTCGAGCAGGTGTTCGCCCGCCTCGCCGAATTGCATCGCGACGGCATGGCGATCCTGCAGGTCGAGCAGAACGCCCGCGAGGTGTTGCGCCACGCCGACCACGCCTACGTCATGGCGGCCGGCGAACTGGTGCTCGACGGCCCCGCCCGCGACGTGGCGACGGACCCGCGCGTGATCGAGAGCTACATGGGCTGACCGGAGCGGGCTATGCTCGCCGGAGAGAAGAGACAAGAGAGGGGGAAGCGATGCGGCTTGCGGGCAAGATAGGAATCGTCACGGCGGCCGCCTCCGGCATGGGCCGCGCCGGCGCGCTGCGGTTCGCCAAGGAAGGAGCGTCGGTCGCGGTGGTCGATCTCGACGCGGAGCACGCCGAGGCGGTCGCCGCGGAAATCCGCGCGGCCGGTGGCAAGGCGGTGGCGATGGCCGGCGATCTCACGCAGGACGCCTTTGCGAAGGACATCGTCGGCCGCACCGTGGCCGAGTTCGGCAACCTCGATTTCGTCTGGAACCATGTCGGCCATCCCGGCCCCGCGTCGCTGGAAGGCATCGACATGGCGGACTATGCGCTGGCGATGGACCTCAACTGCCGCAGCGTGCTGGTGACGACGGAGGCCGCCATCCCGATCCTGCGGGCGCGGCGTGGGGGGAGCCTGCTGTTCACCTCATCGATCTCCGGCCTGACCGGCTCGGCCAACAGCCCGGTCTATTCGATGGCGAAATTCGGCGTCGTGGGTTTCGTCCGCTCGCTGGCCAAGCGCCTGGCACCCGACCACATCCGGGTCAACGCCATCTGCCCTGGCCCGATCGACACACCGATGCTCCGCACCTTCGTGCTCCGCCCCGACCAGCAGGCCCCGGCCGGCAAGGACGTCGAGGCGTTGGTGACGGACCGCGCGGCGCGGGTGCCGTTCGGCCGCCCCGGCAAGCCCGAGGAGATCGCCAACGCGGCGCTGTTCCTGATCTCGGACGAGGCTTCCTACGTCTCGGGCGTCGCCATGCCGGTGGACGGCGCAGCCACCGCCTGAGCCGCGTTCAGCGGAAACCGACCCCGCCCGACACGCCCATCTGGCCGTTCAGCCGCACGGTGAGCGAGCCGGGCGGCGCGCTCGGCGGCACCGGATGGGCCATCGGCGCGGGGCTTGCCTCGGTCCGCGCTGATGTCGGCGGGTCGGGACGCGGCTGGGGCGCGCGGGGCGCGTCCGCCGCCCAGGCGGGACAACCGAGGCAGAGCAGCGCTGCAAGGCTCGCGGCGGTTCGGCGCATTGTGGTGCTCCCATCGGGGCTTCGACGTACAGGGTTGCCGTGATCCGGCCGCCTCGGCAAGCTAAAGGCAACCGCCGGGCCGGGCGGGCCGTTACGGGCTGCGATGGCGCAGCACCGTTTCCCCCGATGGTTGATCGCGCTCGGCGTGTTCCTCGCGGCCATCGTGCTCGTCATCGTCTTCTGGAACTGGGACTGGTTCATCCCCTTCGTCCAGGCCCGCGCCTCGGCGACCCTCGGCCGGCCGGT
>DATIMU010000375.1:0-2670 GCA_035475015.1 Acetobacteraceae bacterium | reverse complement strand
AGGAAGCCCGCATTCCCTGCTCCTTGGTGCCGCCGGAAGATCTAGGAGACGCCGGCGATCCAAGGAAACGGTTTGATCGGAACGCGGCCATCCGTATCCGCGATTGCTCGTTCGGCCGCGGTCTGGAGCGGCTCCGGGCGGGCAGAACGCAGAAACGCCGCCGGCGTGCCACATGACGAGACTTTTCCCCCCACCGGCCCTAGCCTGACCGCGAACCGTGAGGGCCGCGATGGATGGAGAAGGTCGATCAGGCGATCAATGCTCTGCTGGCACTGTTCGCCAGCGCCGCGGATGCGATTCTCGCCGGATTGGCCGCCGTCGAGCAATGGCTGCGGACCCAGCTCAGCGGGCTCGGCGTGGCGCCACAAATCCAGACCGTCATCATGGTCGCCGTCGCGATCCTCTTGCTGCTGCTGGTGTTGCGCGTGTTCGGCGGCATCATCCGCGTGGTGCTCGTCGTGTTCCTGATCCTGCTTGCGCTGCACGTAGTCCTGCCGCTGGCGCACGCCTGACCGCCCACACCCGAGACGAGCCGCGCGACACAAGCAGCACGACGCAAACGGGGCGGAGCCTGCCGGCTCCGCCCCGAAAGCATCCGGGCCCCGATCAGGGCCCCACGATCAGTGTGAGGGCCGGCGGTCGGTCAAGCGCTGGCGGACCGGCGCTCCTCCGACCGTCGGGCCGTCATCACATCTTCTTCTTCGCCGCGTCCGCCGCCGGCGCGGCTGGGGCGAAGGATTGGCCCTGCTTGGCGGATGCCAGGCTCATGTCGTTGAGCTGGTTGGTCGACTCCGAGCCGGTCGGGACCGCCCTCGTGGCCATTTTGCCGTGCGAAGCGGCGTGCGCGCGCGCCGTGGTCGCGTGGTGGTGGCCACCGTGCTGGGTCGTCTCGCCACCTTCCGCCTTCTTGTGGTCCATGCGGTAGTCGCTGTTGTCATACGAGCCGGTCGTGTTGGCGCCGTTGCCCTGTGCCAGGACAGGGGCCGCGCCCAACGGAGCGGCGAACGCGATGGCGGCGGCAAGCAGAATGATGCGAGTAGCCACGGATTAAACCCCCTTGATAAGTCGTCTCGGTATCGCCGGGACTTGCGCCAACGGTACCTAGGGGGAATATTACCACAGAAGATCACACTATGCGAGTCGGCGCGCCCTGGCGGGGCGCGCCGCTGTCGCTACTGCTTCATCCGGCCGGAACGATCCATGTCGGACGGATTTCCCATCGCGCCGCCCGAGCTGGTTGCGCCGGCGGGCGGTGCGGCGCCCTGGCCGCTCTGGATGGCGGACAAGCTCTGCGCGTTGAGCTGATCGGCGGAGTGATCGGCGGCGCTGGCCTGCCCGCTGCCTCCGCGCATCCCGCGATGGGACCTCGAGTGCTCGGATGCCATGTGCGAGCGGTGGTGGCGGGTCGTGCCCATCGTGGAGTGATCGGTGTCGCTGCTCATGCCCGTGGCGCCCATGTGCGAGGCGCCGGCCCCCTGCGGGTTGGCCATCCCCGGCCCCGAGGACATGTCGTTCTTGGCGGGACTGCCGGGGTTGCCGGAGTTCGGCGCGGTGCTGGTGTTCGACTGGGCCAAGGCGGGACTGGCGGCCAGCGCGAGCGCGGCCACGAGAACTGTGAGGCGTGTAGACATATCGTACTCCCTTCATGCAGTACGGCGTGAACGCGGAGAGTGCCGGCCGCCCCATGCACCGGGCCGGTCCCGAAGAGGTGTCGCGCACCCATCCCGTTCGCCAACGCAGCATGGCGGTGAGCGGTTTCGCCAAGGCCGCGACATAGGCGGCGACATGGAGCGGCCCTGTGTCTTGCGGGCACCACTCCGCTGCGCCAAGAGAAGGGCATGAATGCGGGAACAGGAACGCTCGTCCGGTGCGCGTGGGCCGAGGGCAGCGACATGGAGCGCGCCTATCACGACGCCGAATGGGGCGTCCCGCTGCATAACGACCGCCGCCTGTTCGAGATGCTGACCCTGGAGGGCGCCCAGGCGGGCCTCTCCTGGCGACAGGTTCTCGCGCGGCGCGAGCACTATCGGCGCGCCTTCCACGATTTCGACATAGCCCGGGTGGCCGCGATGCCCGACGACGCGCTGACCGCCCTGCTGGCGGACCCGGGCCTGATCCGCAACCGCCTCAAGATCGCCTCGGTGCGCGACAATGCCCGCGCAGCGTTGCTGGCGATCGAGGACGCGGGCAGCCTCGACGCCTACTTGTGGTCGCTGGTCGGCGGCGCCCCGCGGGTCAACCGCCCGGCCAGCCGCGAAGCCGTGCCGGCCCGGACGGAGGTGTCCGACGCGATGAGCAAGGCGCTGCGCAAGCGCGGTTTCCGCTTCGTCGGTTCGACGATCTGCTATGCCTTCATGCAGGCGACCGGGATGGTCGACGACCACGTCGCCGACTGCTTCCGCGCCGCCCCCGGCGCATGAGGCGAGGAGGAGCCATGCGGCAAGCGCTCCACCGCCTCGCCATTTCCACCCACGGCGCCGGCTTGGTCGAGATCACCGGCGAGGTCACGCGCTGGGTCGCGGCGCAGCGGGTCGACACCGGCCTGCTGACCCTGTTCTGCCGCCACACCTCGGCCTCGCTGCTGATCCAGGAGAACGCCGACCCCGACGTGCAAGCCGACCTCCTCGCCTTCTTCCGCCGCATCGCCCCGGAAGGCGCCGGCTACGTGCA
>DATIMU010000374.1:0-5819 GCA_035475015.1 Acetobacteraceae bacterium | reverse complement strand
GGCAGGACGAGGGTTATTACCGCCATCGCCGCGAGTGTCGCCAGCGAGGCGTTAACGCCGTAAAGCCCGAACACCTGCTCGCCGTGCCTCGAGCTGCCGGCGAGCAGGCAGATCCCGACCATTCCGTTCAAGATTATCATCACCGCCGCGAACACCGTGTCGCGTGCGAGCGGGGCGGTCGCCTCGCCGCCGGCCAGCATCAGCGACACGATCAGTGCCACCTCGATCACGGTTACGGCGAGGGCGAGGATCAGTGTGCCAAAGGGCTCGCCGACGCGGTGCGCAACGATTTCGGCGTGGTGCACCGCCGCCAGCACGCAGGCGATCAATCCCGCGCCGAGTGCGACATCGAGGGCAGGGTGTGAGAGCGCCGAGGAGGCGGCGGCGAGAAGCAGCCAGCCCGCCAGCGGGGCGAGCCAGGTCCAGACGGGCAGGGGGGCGCGGATCATGGGTCGATCAATATTGCATCACGACACCGATGCGGAGCCCTTCCTCGCGATCCGCCAAACGAACGCGGGATCGCCTCGATCCTCACGGCCAATCACGCTCCAGCGCAGGTGCCGGTCATGCGCGGCGAGGCAGCCGGCCCAGAGCTCGTTCCAGCAATCGAACGCCGCCTCGTGCAGCGGTCCCAGCCCGCGCATCAGTCGCCAGCCACGCTGGCGGATGACGACGCTGCCGTCGGGCGCCGGTTCGACGCTGGCCGCGTCGCCCTGTGCCTCCGCCATCCGCCGGAAGAACGCGGCGAAGCCGGCGATGCCGGGCTCGGCGGTGCCCATCAGCGCGCGGCACTCGTCGAAGAAGTGCATCCCGATCTGTCGCGCGGTGGTGCCGGCGAGGTGGCGGGCGTCGGCCGGGCCGAAGCGGTCGATCATCTCCGGCAGCGTCGTGCGGACATATTCCATGGCGTAATTGCGCGCCGCCTTGTCGAGCCGCTCCTGCGGCCAGGTCGCGGACGGCAGCACCGGCGCGCGGGCGGGATCGAAGGGCGGCGCCTCCTCGCCTCGGGCGAAGCGCACGCGCTCCTCGGGCTCGATGGGGCGGTCGTATTCGTAATAGTAGCCTTCGAGCCCGTCTTGCCCGTCGGTGGTCTGCTTGGTGCAGACGAAGCCGAGGCGCGGATTGCCCAGGGTGGCGCCGTTATGCCCATGCCAGCCGCGCAGGATCGCCTGCGACACCTCGGTCGGGATGGCGCAGATGGCGGTGCCCTGCCAGATCCAGCGCGGCGGCGCGTAGCGGACCCAAGCCTTGCGCTCGCTCTCCTCCATGTATTCGACCCTCACGCCGCCGATCTGGTTCGAGAGATAATGGTAGCGCGCCGCCGCCACCGCGTGCGGCAGCCCGTCGAGGCCGAGCTTCGCGAGGCCGGGCAGGAAGGTCGCGTGGTGCTGCCGGCGGAAGACGTGAAACAGCAGCTCGGCGGCGGACGCGCCACCGCGCCGGGTGATGGTGGCGAGGATCAGGCCGGTGAACCAGGCGTGATAGAGCCGGGCGACGGCTTGGTGGTCGGGCTGCATGATGGGGTAGTCTCCACGAAGCTAGCGGAACGGCTTCCGCCCAACTGCGGTTTGTAGGGCGGAAGCCGTTCCGCCACGACCCGCCAACCGTTGACGCCTCACCCGACGGGTCGCATTCTTCCCCTTTCGCCACCGGAAGGATGATGGGCGATGGCGCTGAGCCGCGGCACACGGGTCAATCTGCTGATCGGCACCGGCCATTTCATGTCGCATTTCTACGTGCTGTGCCTGCCGCCGATGTTCCTCGTCTGGCAGAAGGTGTTCGACGTGAGCTTCGCGCAGCTCGGCCTCAGCGTCGCGCTGATGTCCGGCACCACGGCCGTGTTGCAGACGCCGGTGGGATTCCTGGTGGATCGCCACGGCGCGCGACGGTTCCTGGTCGGCGGGGCGCTGCTGATGTCGCTGTCGATCGCCGCGATGGGGCTGGCGACCGCTTTCTGGCAAATCCTGGTCCTGGCGGTGCTGTCGGGCGTGGGCAACTCGGTGATCCACCCGGCCGATTACGCGATCCTCAGCGGCTCGGTGGACAAGGACCGCATGGGGCGCTCCTTCGCGCTGCACACGTTCAGCGGCAATCTCGGCTTCTCCGCCGGTGCCCCGGTGATCGCGCTGCTGATGGTGTGGATCGGCTGGCGCGGCAGCCTGATGCTGGTCGGGCTGGTCGGCGTGCCCATCGTCGGCGCGATCCTGCTGCAGAGCCGCATCCTGGTCGATCAGGCGCACGAGCACTCGCGTCACGTCCATTCGGGGACGGGCGGCGCCCCGATCAGCGGTCGGCAACTGTTGATGACCCGGCCGATGCTGCTGTTCTTCGGCTTCTTCATGCTCGGCGCCTGCGCCGGGGCGGGCGTGCAGGCCTGGCTCATCACCGTGCTGCACACCGTGAAGGGGCTCGACCTCCGGGTCGCCTCGACCGCGCTGTTCGCCTATATGGCGGGCTCGACCTGCGGCACGCTGGTCGGCGGCTGGTTCGCCGACCGCTACAAGACCCATCTGCTGAGCTTCGCGGTGGTGCTGACGACCTTCTCGGCGGCGCTGATCCTCGCGGTCGGCGTGCTGCCGGTCCCTGGCGTGGCCGCCATCGGATTGGTGTTTTTCTCGGGCCTGGCACTCGGGGCGAGCCGCACGCCGCGCGACGTGATGGTGAAGGATGCCGCACCGCCCGGGCAGATCGGCAAGGTGTTCGGCTTCGTCAGCGCCGGGTTGCCGCTGGGCTCGGCGGTGACGCCGGTGCCGTTTGGCTTCCTGATCGACCGTGGTCATCCCGAGCTGGTGCTGGTGCTGGTCTCCGTCATTCTGCTGCTGAGCCTGCTTTGCGCGGGCAGCGCCCGCTCGGCCGCGCGCCACGGGGAGGCGGTGCCGGTCGCGGCGGAATAGCGGGTTATTGCAGGGGCATCTTGAGGTTGAAGCCCGGCACCGGCAGTTGCCGCTGCTGCTGCTGACGCTCGATCGTGGAGCCCGGCGTGTAGCCCTGTCCGCCGTTGTAGACCCGCCCGTTGAACAGGTCGGGGCTGAGCTGCGGGCCGCTGTTGCGTTCGGCCTGCGCGGGCGCGCTGAGGTCGAGGTCGGGCACCGGGGCCGCCTGGAAGGGTGGCGGGCTCGCCGGCGGCACCGGCGGGATCGGGTAGTTCTCGTCCGGCGACAGTACGAGCGGCGCGGACCGGCGCGGCGCGGCGCCGATCGTCGCGATTCCCAACGCCACCGCGAGGAAGGCCCGCCGCCTCATAGCCCCTCCGCGGCCGAGCCGGGGAGCCCGTTGACACCCCGCGGGTCCTGCACCGGATTGCGCGCCGGGGCGGCGAGCGTCCCCGCGCCCACCCGACGCCAGGCGTCGAGCGCCCAATGCACCGAGGGAAACGCAATCTCCCCCCAAGGTATTTCCTCGGGTCGGAACAGCCGCACGTCGAGGCTTTCCTCGCCGGCCGCATACGCAGGGGCGCCCTCGAAGCGGGCGCGAAAGATCACCTGGACCTGGCCGATGCGGCTGATGCTGAACACGCCGAGGATGCCGTCCAGCACGATATCCGCCTGGGCCTCTTCCCAGGCCTCGCGCCGGGCGCCCTCCTCCACCGTCTCGCCGAGTTCGAGATAGCCCGCTGGCAGTGTCCAGAAGCCCCGGCGCGGGTCGATCGCGCGGCGGCACATCAGCACCGCGTCATTGGCGACGACCACCGACCCGACCACCACCTTGGGGTTCTCGTAGGCGACGTGGCCGCAATCCGGGCAGACGAGCCGCTCGCGGTTGTCGCCGTCCGGAACGCGGCGAATGAAATCGGGCATTTCCGGCAGCGTGCCGCGTTCGCGGCGCGGGTTCAAGAGCCGTTGCTGGGCAATGACGGGGCTATCGCATATGCCGCCTCGCCCCCGTGGTCATCGCCGGGCTTGACCCAACCGCTGTCCGGCTTAGCCCAAAGTCAAAGCTCGCTCTTGCCCGAATACTCCGTCGTCATCATCGGGCTTGTCCCGATGATCCACGACTTTGCCGCCCGCCCGCGAAGTCGTGGATGGTCGGCCTCCGCCGACCATGACGATTACGGGGTGGGAGCGCCTCCCGGATCAGCCGTCGGGATCGAGCGCTCGGAGCGGAGGGTCAGACCGAGAGGTCGAGCAGCGAACCGCGGGGCAGGGTGCGTCCCGCGGGGGGCGCCGATCCCTCGGCAGGGGCAAGCTTCTGCGGGGTGGCTTGCGGCTGGCCCTGCATTCCGGTCGCTCGCACGCGGGTCACGGGGCCCGTGCTGGACAGGCCGGCGGCGGGAGATACCCCCGCCCTGGGAGACAGGCCAGTCTGCGCGACGCTCGCGGAGAAGGCCGCAAGGGAATTGGTCGACAACATGCGCAGGATCATGAACCGCATCGGTTAACACTACATGAAGATCGTCCAAGAAAAAAGGCCGCCGGGCATCAACCCGGCGGCCAGTTTCTCAAGGCGGCGTTGGGGGGAGGTCTACGCCGCCCGCCGTACACGCTGTTCACCAAACAGCGCGATCATCCCGCGGTTAAAGGCCGGGATGGCTTCGGGTTTCCGCGATATCGGCAAAACCCCGCCGCTCACGGCGGTTTCATTGACCCGGCTCGCACCGGGTGTCGGCGATCTCGGTCACTGCGCACCACCGGGGAAGGTTGCGGCACTCGGCCTCTCTCGGCAGGATCGCGCCGAGCCCGGTAGCAAAGCCGGGTGGCAGACGAGGACGTTCAAGCACAGTGCTTCCCTTCAGCGCCGCGCGGCTGCTGCCCGGCCGGCGGCTGCGCCTGTTCGACGACGCCGATTTCTGGCGGCTGTGGCATGTCGGGCTGATCGTCTTCATCGTGCGCTGGCTGGAGACCGTGGCGATCGGCGTGTTCGCCTACCAGCGCACCGGCTCGGCCTTCATCGTCGCCATGCTGACCATGCTGCGGTTGCTGCCGATGGGGCTGTTCGGCGCCTTCCTCGGCGCTGCCGCCGAGCAGGTGGAGCGGCGCACCGCGTTGTTCCTCGTCGTGCTGCTGATGGGCGCGACCTCGGCGGCCTGCGCCTGGCTCGCCTGCGCGGGCGCTCTGGAAGTGTGGCATCTTGCGGTGGCGAGCTTCCTCAACGGGCTCGGCTGGGCGACCGACAACCCGGTCCGTCGCGTCATGCTGGGCGAGGTGGTCGGCGCCGAACGCATGAGCACGGCCATGTCGATCGACGTCGGCGCCAACAACGCGAGCCGCATGGTCGGCCCGACCCTGGGCGGGCTGTTGCTGGCCTCGGGCGGCATCGAGAGCGTGTTCGCGCTCAGCGTGCTGCTCTACACCAGCGCGCTATGGTCGGCCTACGCGGTGCGCTATCGCAACGGCGCGCTGGCGGCCGGGTCGGGGGCGGTGTTCGCGCGCATCGCCGAGGGGCTGCGGCTGGTGCGGCGCGACCGGCGGCTGATCGGCACGATGCTGGTGACCGTCATCTACAACGTGTTCGGCTGGCCCTTCACCAGCATGGTCCCGGTGATCGGCCAGGACCAGCTGCATCTCGGCCCCGAGGGCATCGGCATCCTCGCCAGCATGGACGGCGTCGGCGCGTTCTGCGGCGCCATCCTGATGGCGCTGTTCCTGCGGCCGCGATTCTATGCCGCCTCATACGTCGGCGGCGTCGCGGTCTATTTCGTGATGCTGGCGGCGTTCGCGCTGATCCCCGACCCCACGGTCGCCCGCGCCGCGCTGCTGTTCACCGGCTTGGGCGGCGCGGGGTTCAGCATCATGCAGGCGACTCTCGTGTATCTCGCCGCCCCGCCCGAGATGCGCAGCCGGATGCTCGGCGTGCTGTCGGTGTGCATCGGCATCGGCCCG
>DATIMU010000373.1:0-2370 GCA_035475015.1 Acetobacteraceae bacterium | reverse complement strand
ACGCCGGGCGCACCCTCCCGCGCCTCGCTACTGCGCGGAAACTCGCTGGCGAGCTTGCCGAGCGTCTCGCAGGCGGCGCGCTTCTCGCCGATCCCGGTCAGCGCGTTGGCCAGCCCGAGCAGCGCGTCCGGCGCGTGCCCGCCGGTCTTGGAGCGATTGTAGGTGTCGTCATAGGCGATCGCCGCCTGCGCGTAGTTGCGCTGGCCGGCCAGCGCCTGGGCCAGCAGGAACTGTGCGTCATAGGCACGCGGCGATGTCCGGCTGCCTTGCAGCACCTCGCGCGCCGCCGCCTCTGCCGCCGGGTAGTCCCGCCTCCCCAGTGCCGCATGACCCTCCTGGAGCGCGATCTCGGGCGTCCGTCGCACCGGCGGACCGGGCGCGGCGGCGGCCGGCGTGGGTGGGCTGGCCGGTGCGTTGCCGAGATTGGCCGGCGGCGGGCTCGTGGTGCGCGGCGGCGGCCCACCGGCGGGCGGCGCGCCGCCGGTCGGCCGTCCGCCGCCCTGTTGCAGCTGGAAATTCAGGTCGCCGAGCTGCTTGGCCATCTCGGCGTTCTGCCGCTGGGTCTGGTTGGTGACCTCTTCGAGCTGCCCGCGCAGCGAGCGCACCTGCTCCTCGAGCGCCTGCACCCGCTGCAACAGCTGCGCCGTGATGTCGCCCCCCGGCGGCGGCCCGGCGGGGGGGCCGCCATAGCCACCGCCCAGGGAGGAGCCGCCGGGCGGTGGCGACACCACGCCCCCGCGGCCAACCTGGGACTGGAGCTGTTGCATATCTCGGCGCAGTTCCAGGATCTGGTTCTGCAGCGCGATCCCCTCGCGACTGTCCATCTGCGCCGACGCGGGCGCGGACACGAGGATCGCGCCCGTCAGCAGCAGCGCACGGGTAAGCGATGATCTCATGCGGCAACTCCTCGATCTGTCCCGGCGCGGCCGGCGCACCGGGACAGATCGGCGGGATCGGTCGGTTGTTCGCTCAGCGAACAGACGTGATCGCGTTGCGGTTCTGCGCCCAGGCTTCCTCGTTGTCGCCGAGGGCGGTCGGCCGGTCCTTGCCGTAGCTGATCGTGCTGATCCGCGCGGAGCTCACGCCACGCGCCACCAGATAGTCGCGCGCAGCGTTGGCGCGGCGCTGACCCAGGGCGAGGTTGTATTCCTCGGTGCCGCGATCGTCGCAATTGCCGGCCATCTGTACGCTCACCTGCGGATACCGCCCGAGCCACCCCGACTGGCGATCGAGCGTCGAGCGCGCGTCGCCGCTGAGCTGCGAGGAGTTGAAGGCGTAGAACACGCGGTCGCCGACATTGGCGACGAGATCCTCCTCGCTGCCCGGCACCGGCCCGGCGGTCGAGGCCGAGGCGCCCGTCCCGGAGGTGGTCGGGGCCGGCGACTCGGGATTCGAGCACGCCGTCAGCAGCGCGAGCACGCCGAGGGCAGCCATCATCTTTACGTTCATTCAGGTTCGTCCCTGGTTGGGGAGGCAACACGGTGAAGCTGGGCATGGTTGATCGGCGCCACGGCAATCCGTTTCGCCACCGCTTGCGATTAGCCCTGCCCGCCCGAACGGTCAAGTTTGCCTGGGCGGATGAACCCACGATACCCAGCATTCCTCAACCGGCCAACGGCGACCATGCCGGGTCGGATGCGTCGGTCGGGGTGGACACGGGGCGTTCGTTGAAGCCGGTAATATCGATCGACACCAGCCGCGACGAGTAGCCGCCGCCGCGACTGTCGCGCGCCGGCGTCTCGCGCCAGAACATCAGCACCCGCCCGTTCGGGGCGAAGGTCGGCCCCTCCACGGAAAAACTCTCCGACAGGATGCGCTCGCCTGACCCATCCGGGTTCATCACGCCGATCGAGAACGTCGCGCCAGATAGCCGCGTGAAGGCGATCAGGTCGCCGCGTGGCGACCACACCGGCGTCGCGTAGCGGCCGCGCCCGAAGCTGATCCGCCGCGCCCCGCCACCGCCGGCGCCCATGATGTAGAGTTGCTGGTCGCCGCCGCGATCGGAGTTGAACACGATCTGCGAGCCGTCCGGGCTGTAGCACGGGCTGGTGTCGATCGCACCCGAGTTGGTCAGCCGCCGCTCGCTATGGCTGCCGAGATCGACCACGACGATGTCCGAGCCGCCACCGCGCGCCACAGACATGATGACGTGACCGCCGTAGGGGCTGAATCTCGGGGCGAAGGTCATGCCGTCGAACTCGCCGAGCACCTGCTGGCGGCCGGAACCGAGATCGAACAGATAGACGCGCGGCTTGTTGCCGGCGTAGCTCATGAACGCGATCTGGTCGCGTGTCGGATGGAAACGAGGCGTGAGCACCAGGTAGGAGCCGTCGGTCAGGATGCGGTTGTTCGCGCTGTCCTGGTCCATGA
>DATIMU010000372.1:0-6103 GCA_035475015.1 Acetobacteraceae bacterium | reverse complement strand
CCCGGCAGCCGGCCCAGCGCGGTCAGCCGCAGATTGACGAGCTGCACCGCCTCCTCGCGATTGGCGTGGCCGTAGGTCTGCTCGTGCTTGTCGTGAAAAGCGGCGGCCACCGCGTCCAGGCTGCCGCGCGTGATGGCACCGACGGGAATTGCCACGGTCAGCTCGTATGCCTGTCGCCGGTAGCGCACGTCGGCAAGGCGCAGCAGGTCTCTCCGCTGTTCGGCCACGCCGGCCGCCTGCAGCATCGCAGAGCCCTCGCGCTCCATCGCCGCAACTGCTTCGGCGAGGCGCTCCGGCGCGAGCGTCGCGAGATCGGCGTATAGCGTGCGAGAGTAGTCGCGCCGCAAATCCGTCGCGACCAGCCCGAGTGCCGAGAACGCGCCGGGCGCCGGCGGCACAATCACCTCGGGCACCAGCAGCTCGGCGGCGAGGAACGCCGCGTGGACCGGCCCCGCGCCGCCGAACGCGATCAGGGAAAATTCCTGCGGGTCGTGGCCGCGCTCGATCGAGACGATGCGCAGCGCCTGCGCCATGTTGGCATTGACGATCTCGATGATCCGCGACGCGGTCTCCGCCAGTCCCAATCCCAGCTGTTCGCCCACTGTCGCAATCGCCGCCTCCGCTGCAGGCAGGTCGATCCTGAGATCGCCGCCCAGCAGAAAGTCGCGGTCGAGATAGCCGAGCACCACGTTAGCGTCGGTCACGGTCGGCTGCGTCCCGCCCCGTCCGTACGCCGCCGGTCCCGGATCGGCCCCCGCGCTGCGCGGTCCCACTTTCAGCGCGCCGCCGGGATCGACCCAGGCGATGCTGCCGCCGCCGGCGCTGACCTCGGCGAGGTCGATCACGGGAACGCGGATCGGGTGGCCGGTGCCGTGCAGCCAGCGGTTGGCGCTGCCCGCGCCGCCGACCTCGTATTCCGCCGTGACCGCCACTTCGCCATCCGCGATGAGGCTCGCCTTCGCGGTGGTGCCACCCATGTCGAACGAAATCAGGTTCGCGACACCGAGCTGGCGGCCGACGACCGACGCCGCGACCACGCCGGCGGCCGGGCCGGATTCCACCACCGATGCCGGCATCCGCAACGCCTCGGCGATGTCGAGCACGCCGCCGCTCGAACCCATGACGTGCAGCGCGGGCAGCCCAAGTCTCGAGACGGCGCGCTGCAGCCGGTCGAGATAGCCGGCGAGCAGCGGGCCGACATAGGCGCACACCGCGGTCGTGCTCGCGCGCTCGAATTCCCGAATTTCCGGCAGCACCTCGCAGGAGAGGAACACGTCCACATCCGGCAACGCACGGCGCAGCGCCTCGCCGACGCGCCGCTCATGCGCGTCGTTAAGGAAGGAGAACAGGAACGACACGCCGACCGTCCGCAGCCCCTCGCGCCGGATCGCCTCGACCAGCGCCGGGATCTCATCCTCGGCCAATGGCGTGACGACCTCGCCCTGCGCGTCGATTCGCTCGGTGATCTCGTAGCGCCAGCGGCGCGGCACGAGCACCGACGGACCATCCTGGAACAGATCGTAGAGATCGACGCGCGACGAGCGCCGCAGCTCGAGGATGTCGCGAAAGCCGCGCGTCGAGACAAAGCCGGCGCGCGCACCCTTCTGCTCCAGCAGCGCGTTGGTGACGACGGTGGTGGCGTGCGACAGCAGCGCGACCCCGGCGGGGTCGATATGCTCCGCCGCCAGTCCTTGCCGGATGCCGGCGACCACCGCCTCGCCGAAATCATGCGGCGTGGTGAGCAACTTGGCGACGCCGATCCGCCCGCTCGCCTCGTCGACCAGTGCTACGTCGGTGAACGTCCCGCCAATGTCGATCCCGATCCGCCAGACCATGCCTCCCCCCTGCCCGTTCCCGGCAGTTGAGCCCGGCTGGCGATCCCGCTCAAGCACTTCCTGGCTTGCTGGCCGGTCCCGAGGGCGCCTACGATTCCCGCCAAGAGCGCCAAAAGGCCTCACGAGGAACCCAGGAGGAAGCAGCCGATGCCGGCCTACGACATCGTCATCAAGAATGGCCTGATCTTCGACGGCGCGCGCGTGCCGCGCTATCGCGGCGACATCGCGATCCGCGACGGCGTGATCGTGGAAATCGGCCGCATCGACGAGGCCGGCGCGGCGCGCGTGATCGATGCCGAGGGGCTGCATGTCGCGCCCGGCTTCATCGACCTGCACACGCATTACGACGCGCAGTTGTTCTGGGACCCGTACTGCACGCTGTCCGGCTGGCACGGCGTCACCTCGGTGGTGATCGGCAATTGCGGCTTCGGCTTCGCCCCAGTCGCGCCGGAGATGCGCGAACGCGCGATGCTGAGCATGACCCGCGTCGAGGCAATCCCCTTCGCATCGATGCAGCAGGGAATGCCGTGGGACTGGGTGAGTTTTCCGGAATACCTCGACAGCGTCGAGCGTACCCCCAAGGCAATGAATATTCTCCCGTATGTTCCCGTGGCGCCGTTGCTGATCTCGGTGCTGGGCTTCGAGGACGCGAAGGCCGGGCGCCTGCCGACCGAGGCCGAGCACGCCGAGCTCTGCCGCCTGTTCGAGGAGGCGCTGGAGGCCGGAGCGCATGGCTGGTCGGCGCAGCGCCTGCTGCCGGACGGACCCTCGGCGGTGCAGCTCGACTATGACGGCACGCCGATGGTGACGGACGTGATGCATGACGCGACCTGCGAGGCGCTGGCCGGCGTGCTCGGCAAGCGCAACCAGGGCTTCATGCAGATGACGATTTCGTCGGGCAGCATCGAGCATGATCGCGGGCACATGGAACGGCTCGCCACGCTCAGCGGCCGGCCGCTGCTGTGGAACGTGGTGCAGGCGTACGACCACAAGCCCGATGTGCATCGCGCGGGGCTGAAATGGCTCGCGAGCTGCCGCGAGCGCGGCATTCGCGTCTACGGCCAGGGTGTGACGACCGACGCCGGCTTCGCCTTCACCTTCGAGGACTGGAATCTGTGGGACGACCGCCCCGCATGGCGCGAGGCGACGCTCGGCAGCGTCGAGGAGCGACTGGCGAAGCTCTCGGACGGTGCGCGTCGACCGTCGTTGCGCGGCCAGGTACCGCTCACCGTCACCGGACCCATCAAGGACATCGTCGTCACCGGCCCGCGTACGGCTGAGACGGAGCGCTGGAAGGACCATACGATCGGCCAGGTCGCCGAGGCGCTGGGAAAGCATCCGGTGGACGCGATGCTCGACATCGCGGTCGCGGACGGTTTGCGCACCGAGTTCTTCGCGGCACCGCCGAATGTGTCGCTGGCGAACCTCAAGGACATCATCGACGATCCCTACGTGCTGTTCGGCGTCTCCGACGGCGGCGCGCACACCAAGTTCTTCACCGCCGGGCGCTATCCGACGGAGACGCTGTGCAGGCTGGTGCGCGAGCACGCCATGTTGAGCCTGGAGGAGGCGCATTGGCGACTGAGCGCGCTGCCGGCGACGCTCGCGGGCTTCGAGAATCGCGGGGTGCTGCGTCCCGGCGCGCCGGCCGACATCGTCGTCTACGACTACGACAAGCTGTCGGTGCTGCCGAGCGAGATCGTGCATGATTTGCCGGGCGGCGAATGGCGGCGCGTGCAGCGGGCGCGCGGCTATCGCTATATCCTGGTCAATGGCGCGGTGACCATCGAGGACGATCGCGAGACCAATGTCTTCTCGGGACGGCTCTTGCGGCACGGCGGCGGCCGACCCGCCCTGAGCACCGCGCGCGCGGCATGAGCGAGGGCATCGACACGGCGCTCGCCAGTCGGGCCGCCGGGCTGACCATCGGCGTCCTGCTGCGCGAGCGCGTCCACCTGCACCACGATCGCGTCGCCGTCGTCGATGGTGCGCGAGAGTTCACCTACGCCGCGTTCAATGCACGGGTGAACCGGCTCGCCGCCGTGCTGCGGGCGCTCGACATCGGCCGGGGCGAGCGGGTGGCGATCCTGGCCGAGAATTGCGTTGAATATCTCGAACTGATCTTCGCCGCCGGCAAGCTCGGCGCCATCCTCTGCGCGCTGAATTGGCGGCTGGCCGATCCCGAACTGCTGCACTGCGTCGACCTGACCACACCGAAGGCGGTGTTCGTCTCGCCCGACTATCTCGCCACCGCCCGACGTCTCGGCTTCACCGGCATCGTCGCACTCGGCGACGAATATGAGCAGCGCCTCGCCGCCGCGAGCGAGGCCGAGCCGCGCATCATGGCCGAGCCGGAGGACGGCCATGTCATCATCTACACCAGCGGCACCACGGGCAATCCGAAGGGCGCGCTCATCAGCCACCGGGCGCAGATCGCGCGGATGACCGCGAGCTGCGTCGATTTCGACCTTTCGCCGGGCGACGTATTCGTCGCCTGGCCGCCGATGTTCCACATGGCCTCCGCCGATCAGTCGATCCATGCGCTCTGTCTCGGCGGCAAGGTCATCGTGGTTCCGGGCTACGACCTCGACCGCATCGTGCACGCGGTGGAGACCGAGCGGCTATGGTGGCTCGCGGTGCTACCGGGCATGGTCGAGGACATGATTGCGGGCTTGAAGCGGCGCGGCACCGTCCCGCTCGGCATCAAGCTCATCGGCGCGATGGCGGACCTGGTGCCCCGGCATCAGCTCGCCGAGATCACCAGCCTGCTACGGGCGCCGTTCGCCAACACGTTCGGCGCGACCGAGACCGGAATGCCGCCGGCCTCGGCCGGGCGCGTGCCGATCGGTGCCGCGCCTGCGCGCCTGTCCAAGCTTCCGAGTGCGATCGGCTCGTTCCGGCTGGTCGACGCGGAGGATCGCGACGTGCCGGACGGCACACCTGGCGAGCTCGCCTTTCGCGGCCCGACACTGTTCAGCGGCTATTGGAACGCGCCGGAGACCAACGCGCGGGATTTTCGCGGCGGCTGGTTCCACATGGGCGACGTGTTCGTGCGCAACCCGGACGGCACGCTCGATTTCGTCGACCGGGTGAAATACCTCATCAAGTCCGGCGGCGAGAACATCTACCCCGCCGAGATCGAGCAAGTCCTGCTCAGCGATCCGCGCGTTGCCGACGCCGTGGTGGTGCGCCGCGCCGACGCGCGCTGGGGCGAGGTGCCGGTGGCCTTCGTCGCGCGCCGCGACGAGACGCTGAGCGAGGGCGATCTCGCCGCGGCGTGCCGCGCCAATCTCGCCCGCTACAAATGTCCGAAGGAGTTCTTCTTCGTGGGCGTCGACGAATTGCCACGCAGCACGACCGGAAAGATCCAGCGGCACGAAGTGGAGAAGTGGCTGACATCTTAGTCACCCCGCGCCCCGGCGGTTGCAAAGCTTGTGCGCGGCTCGATATCTCCCGCTGAAAGGCGGGCATCATGACAGACCAGTATGTCGAAGCGGCCAGTGACGAGCAGATCGACGCGGCGGTGGCACTCAGCCTGCGTTTGTGGTCGGAGGCACCTTCGCGGCGGCTGCTGGAGACGGTGTCCACGGCCGTCACGCAGACATTCTGCAACTGCGTGACCGGCTCCGAGGATACGGTCGAGCACCATCTCTCCGCGATCCATGGCGCCTTGCTCGCCGAAGTGCTCGTTCGGGCCGCGTCCCGCGTGCGCGTTGCCCTGCGCGGCGCGGACGCCGACATCCGCGAACTGCGCGAGGCCGCGTACGGCGAGGATGAAGTCGATCTCGCGTCGGAACTCTCCTTCCCCGCCAGCGATCCACCGGCTTGGATGGGTCGCTGAATGCCGGCGCTGCCGGAAGGCGCCGCGCCGTACCGCAAGACGCCGATGTTCACCGAGACGACGATCCCCGCCGGCCTGCTACGCTCGCACAGCACCGCCGCCGGCGTTTGGGGGCTCATCCATGTGCTGGAGGGCCGGTTGCGCTATCGGGTGATCGCGTCAGGAGCCGAACGCATTCTCGAACCGGGAGCACCGCCGGGCGTGGTCGAGCCGACCGTGCTTCACGAGGTGACCCCGCTCGGCCCGGTGCGCTTCTACGTCGAGTTTCATCGCCAAGCCGGGTCCGGCGCGGCCCCCTCGCCCGCCGCGCCGTGACGCCGTTCGGTTAGGGCTGGCGCGGCACCAGGACGCCGAGCATCCGGCTACTGAGCGACGTGCTGTTGAGCAGCAACGCGGTGCCGGCCACGAGCATCGCGACCAGAGTGAG
>DATIMU010000371.1:0-6872 GCA_035475015.1 Acetobacteraceae bacterium | reverse complement strand
CGTCGTGTTTCCGGATGCCGCAGCGCGAGGCGCTTTCAGGGGCAGTCCAGGTTCGGCGCGACAGGCTGCGCCGGGGGAGGCTAGCATGGCCGTCCGGGTGATTTCAGGGAAAATCGGTCCGTATCCGTTCTCGCCTGGACGCGGACCACCCACCGCGGTCATCGCGAGCCGCCCCTTGGCGGCGTGGCGACCCATCGGGCGAGCGGCACCCTGGCCCCCAAGGCTGACCGATAACGTCATTCTCGCCGCGGTGACGGGCCCTTAACCGAATCGGCGCAACACTCCCTGCCGTCACTCCAGGGAGCGCAGCGTGCGCCCGCTCGCGATGGTCTGCCTGCTGCTCATGGTGAGCTTGCTCGGCGCCTGCGCCTGCCAATGCGCCGGGCCGCCGGTCGCCGCCGCCAGCGGCCCGACGCAGCTGGCGCACCGCTGGATGATCGGCATCGAGCGCGTGCAGGGCGACGTCTTGCCGGTGCTGCCCTACACCAACCGTTTCCTGGCCGATCTCGCCGCCATGCCGAACACCCTCGTCGTCTATCTCGGCCCGGGGCGGAACGGCTTCCTGTTCGAGGCGGAGGCCGTCCGCAAGCTGCGCGTCGCCCCGATCCTGCATGGCGAGGGGAACTGCATGACGTTCACCTACACCGTTTACCGCGAGGGCCAGCAGCAGGCGACGTTCGGCCTGGCGGTTCCAGCCCTCGTGGCGGGGGTGGAATCCGACCCCGCCTGCGTCGACCGCGCGGCAAGCGAGTTCTATTGGTCGCTGGTGCGGCAGGGGTTGTGAGGCCTACCCCTTTGGCAAAAAATCGGCATGGGTCGAGAATGGATCAAGGCTGCTAAAAGGCCGCGTAATTGTTGGTGCGAAATTCGAGAATTACGAGCCGCGCCAAACGGCCACTTGCGGTTACTACTCCGCCGCCACGCCGACCGGCGCAGCACGTGCGGAGCCAAGTTCACCGCGCGCCTGGCTGACGATTTGCATCCCGCCCCAAAGGCCAAGCCCGCCCATGACGGCGGCGACAATCACATCCGGCCAACCCGTGCCGGTGCCGAAAACCCCTGTAGCGGCGAGCAGCACCGCCGCATTCCCGACAGCATCATTGCGCGAGCAAATCCAGACCGAGCGCATGTTCGCGTCGCCGGTGCGGAAGCGGTAGAGCATCAGCGCCACGCCCCCATTGGCGATCAAGGCAGCAATGCCGATTATGCCCATGACTTCGGCCCGTGGCACCGTGCCGTAAAGGGCGTGCCATGCCGTGCTGGCCAGCACCCAGAAGGCGAAGGCTATCAAGGTGCTGCCCTTGGCGACGGCAGCGCGGGCGCGCCATGTGAGCGCCATCCCGGCCACGCCAAGGCTGATGGTATAATTCGTGGCATCCCCGAAGAAATCGAGCGCATCGGCTTGCAGAGCCGCCGAGCCAGCAGCGGCACCGGCGATGATCTCAGCGACGAAAAAACCGGCATTGATGACGAGCGCAATCCACAGCGCGCGCCGCCAGCGCGGGCTGTTCAACGCCTCGGGGCTGACAGCAGAGGAACAGCCGGAATGGTGACAGCAGGCCATGCGAGCGCCTCGGCGGTTTGCGATAGCTTATGATATAAACCTTGCAGTCACTACAGGGTCAAGGACGGCGGTGAACATCGGGGAACTGGCGCGCGCGGCGGACACCAAGGCGGAGACGATCCGCTATTACGAGCGCATCGGCCTATTGCCCGCGCCTCCCCGAACGGCGGGAAACTACCGCGACTATTCAACCCGGCATGTCGGCCGCCTTACCTTCACTCGGCGCGCGCGCGACCTCGGATTTTCCATCGAGCAGATTCGGGCGCTGCTCGATCTTGCCGACCGGAAAGAGCAATCGTGCGAAGCCGTAGACGCCATAGCCCGCGAGCATTTGGCAGACGTGAAGCGGAAGCTGGCCGACCTTGCCGCGCTGCGCCGCGAACTGAATTCGCTGATTGGGCAATGCCGTCATGGTACGGTTGCCGAGTGCCGCATCCTTGAGGCTCTTGCCCCCCACGCGCCCAAGGCGCGATGTGCGTAAAGTCAAGAATTCCGAACCGTCGCTCCGACGCAAAGTGATCAGCAGCTTACAGCGTGCGAAAGTCCGGTGCGAATGTCCGCTTTGGCTCGGAACCGGTCATCCACCAGGACGGCTGGTGGCATAGCGTCAGTCCTCCGCGCGCACGCCGCCACGGTGCCGCTTGACCGCCGATCGCTGGCTCTTGGCGTCGAGCCGGCGTTCTTTGGAACCAAGGGTCGGCCGCGTGGGACGGCGGCGCACTGGCGGCGTCTCGGCGCGGCGGATCAACTCGGATAGTGTCTCGATCGCGTCCTGACGGTTGCGCTCCTGGCTGCGATGGCGGCGCGCGGTGAGCACCAGAACCCCGTCCAGCGTGAGCCGCCGTCCCGCCAGCCGCCCGAGCCGGGCCTTCACCCCGTCGGGCAGCGACGGCGAGTGGCGCACGTCAAAGCGCAGCTGAACCGCCGTCGACACCTTGTTGACGTTCTGCCCGCCCGGCCCCGAGGCGCGGATGAAGCTTTCGCTGATCTCGCTCTCGTCGATGCTGATGTGGTCGGTAATGCGGATCATGCCGCCGGATGCCGCATTGACGCGCTCGCCGCAAGCCGATTGATGGTCTGGATTGATCTCGCGGCCAATTCGGCCGTTCCGAAGCGCTTCCACTCACCCCCACCGTCTTGGTCGGCGAAGGCCGGCCATCCACGACTTTGCGCGCGGGCGGCAAAGTCGTGGATCATCGGGACAAGCCCGACGATGACGGTGAAACTCCAGGAAACGAGCCACGTCCGACGACGCGATCAGCCCCGCTGCACCGCCCCACTCTCGGTCAGCCGCGCGATCTCCCGCTCGCCGAAACCATGCTCGCGCAGGATCGCCGCGCTGTGCTGTCCGAGCGCCGGCGCGACCGCGTTCGCCGCACCGCTCTCGAACGGCGCGGCGCCGATCAGATTGGGCAGCGGCACGGGCTGCGCGACACCGGGATGATCCACCCACGCCACCGCCCCGCAGGCCGCGACATGCGGCTGCTTGAGGAACTCGGTGTAGGTGTTGAGCCGCTCGTGCATGATCCGATGCGCCGCGAGCTTTTCCGAGCATTCGCGCAAGGTCAGCGACAGCAGCAGCGGCCGGACGATCGCCAGCAGCGCGGCCTCGTTCGCGCGCCGCCCATCGCGATCGCCGAAACGAGGATCGGCCGGCAACGACGGAACCTCTAGCGCGGTGCAGAATCCGACCCATTCGCGCTCGCGCGCGACGGTAACATTGATCCACCCGTCGCGCGTCTCATGGATGCCGGAGGGCGGCGCGGAGGGCGGCGTGGTGCCGCCTTCCAGGTAGGACGACATCATCCGCACCACTTGCAACGACGCCGCCCCCTGCAGCAGGCTCGCCTCGATGTGCCGCCCACGCGGCTCGTGCTGGCGCGCGAACAGCGCCGTTGCGATGGCGGAGTAGGCGTAGATCGCCGTGCTCATATCGATGGCGATGATCGGGATGCGGTGCGGCAAGCCGTCGGCGCCCTTGTTCTCCGCCGTGAGCCCGGTATAGGCCTGCAGCACCGGGTCCATCGCCGGCCGCTCGGCGAGCGGCCCGGTCTGGCCGAAGCCCGACACCGACAGATAGATGATGCGCGGCTCGCGCTCGGAAACCTCGCGATAGCCGAAGCCGAGCCGCTCGATCACGCCGGGACGAAAACCCTGCATGAACACGTCAGCTCCCTGCACGAGCCGCCACAGCACCGCGCGCCCGTCCTCGCTCTTGAGGTCGAGGGCGATGCTGCGCTTGCCGAGATTGGCCGGGATGGAATAGGCGGTCTGATCGTCGTAGCGCACGCCGAGCCCGCGGCTCCAGTCGCCGCCCTCGCCCGTCGGCTCCACTTTGATGACGTTGGCGCCGTACTGCGCCAGCATCATCGCGGCATACGGACCGGCGACGCCCTGGCTCAGATCAACGACCTTGAGCCCGGCGAACGGCTTCTCGTAGCTCAAGACGGCACCGCGCCGGCGAGTGCCGCGGCCTCCGAGGCATGGCCCTTCTGATGAAAGTAATTCGCCCGGTAGAACGCCAGCACGAGGTCGCGATACACCGCCGGCTCATAGCGCGGCGGATTCTTCTCCGATGTGCAGCTCGGCAGGCACTCGATCACGCTGTCGGGGTTCGGGCTGTGGAAATACGCGATGGAATAGCGGTCGGTGCCGCTCTCGTTGATGACGCCGTGCGGCGTCGAGAGGAAGCGGTCGTTCGACCAGCGGCGCATGATGTTGCCGAGGTTGATGAGGAACGTCCCCGGGATGATCGGCGGCGGGAACCACTCGCCCGACGGCAGCCGCACCGCGAGCCCCGGCACGTCGGTCCGCGCCAGCGCGGTCATGAAGCTGTTGTCGGTGTGCGGCGCCTGCCCGAACAAATTCTCCTCGTCGGCGTCCTGCGGCGGATAATGCAGGAAGCGGCAGGTGGCGTGCGCCTCGTTGGCGAAAAATCGCGCGAAGTAATCCGGCGGCAGGTCGAGCGCCACCGCGAAGGCGGGCAGTATCCGGTCGCACATCGCGCCGAGCGCATGGAAATACGCCATCATATCCTCACGCATCCCGGGCACGCCGTCCGGCCACTGGTTGCGGCCGCGCAGCTCGACCCCGGCGCGCACGTCCGGGTGGTCCGGCCCGCGATCGTGGCTGATGAAAAAACTCTCGTTCTGGTTCGGCCGCGTCGCCTTGTGCACGGTCGAGGCGCCCTGCACCGAGGCGTTCATCGGCAAGTAGCCGATGTTGTTGCCGTTCAGCCGCAGTGCGAGCTTTTCCTCCAGCGGCAGAGCGTGGAAGCGGCGCGACGCCGCGAACCCTCGGTCGATCACCTCATCCGCCACGCCGTGATTGAGCGCGTAGAAGAACCCGACATGCTCGCAGGCGTCCCGCACCTCGACGGCCACCCGGGCCAGCGCGCCGGGCTCGCCCGCGAAGGCCGGCCCGAAATCGATCACCGGGATCTTCGCCGCCGCCTCCGCATAGTCCCGCACCGCGTGTTGCTTGAAGAGATGCATCGCTCACCCCCGATCCCGCCGGCGGACGCGAGTGTTGGCGCGGCCAGCGGGACCGTCAAGCGGTCACGCCCCTGCGTGAATTGTTGCGGGGAATCGCGGCGCGGCCGAAGATGGCGCTGCATCGGCGAGGAGAGTGGCACCAGTGGCAAGCGGCGAGCATGTTCGCGGCCGGCGCCCACCTCGGATCGCGGCGCTGTTCGCGGTTCTCGCGATACTGGCCATCCCCGCCGGAGCGGCGGCCACCCTCGACGGCGTGAGCCTCCCCGAGACGGCGACCCTGGGCACCACCGAGCTGCGTCTCAACGGCATCGCGCTGCGCACCTATTCCTGGCTGCGCATCCGCATCTACGTCGCCGGACTGTATCTCGAACGGCCCTCGCACGACGCCGAGACGATCCTCCGCTCGCCGGAGAAGAAGCTGCTCGTCGTGCGCTTCATCCACGATGTCGACGCCGAGGACGCGCGCAAGGCCTGGCGCGAGGGATTCGACGACAACTGCCGCGCACCCTGCCGCCTCGCCCCCGCCGACGTCGCGCGCTTCCTCGCCGCCGTCCCCGCGATGCGCAGCGGCGACCGCAGCACGCTGGCCTTCACCCCGGCCGGCGTCTCGATCACGCTGAACGGGCAAACGCTGGGCATGATCTCCGACCCGATGTTCGCCCACGCCGTGCTCGCCACCTTCATCGGCCCCAAGCCGCCGACCGATCGGCTGAAACGCGGATTGCTCGGGGTCGGCGAATAGCGGAGCGTGAAAAAGCTTGAAGCGACGGCCTGCCTGCCTCACATTAAGCCCCATATCGAGGCCATTTCGTGAGGCGCACCATGTCAGCCGCCGCTTTCACGTCCGGGATGATGAGCGATGACGGCCTCGTAGAGCCGGATCGGCTGAGTGCGGAGCTGCACATCACCAAGGGCGAGCTTGCCCTCGTCGCCGGCCTGTCGCGCGACGCCGTGTCGAAATCGGCCCGGCTCCGGGCGCCCGCCACGCAGTCCCGGTTGCGCGATGTGGTGGAAATCCTCAACCGGGTGCGTCCCTGGGCCGGGTCCGCCCAACAGGCATTCGCCTGGTACCGCTCCCAGCCCCTGCCCTCGTTCGGCGACCAGACCGCCGAGGCTCTGGTGAAGGAGGGGCGGGCCGCGTCGGTGCGGCGCTATCTCGACCGGATCGCGGTCGGCGGATATGCGTGAGGCTCACCGGCACGGTCTATCGCGCGCACAATCCGCGCTGGTCGTTCGATCCCGCCTCCGGTGACGGCACGGCCCGCTACGGCGGCCGCTTCAACCCGGTCGGCATGGCCGCCCTCTACACGTCGCGCCGCATGGAGACGGCCTGGCGCGAGGCCCAGCAGGGCTTCCCGTTCAAGGCCCAACCCCTGACGGTGTGCGCCTACGAGGTCGATTGCGAGGATGTCGCCGACCTCATGGATAGCGCCACCCTGGAGCAGTTGGGGATCGCGCGGCCGGATCTTGCGTGTGCCTGGGAGGAGCTGGTCGATCGGCGGAGGACGCCGCCGAGCTGGACGCTGGCACGCCGTCTCGCCGCCGCCGGAACCGCCGCGATCATGGTCCCGAGCTTCGCGCCCGGCGCCGCCGAGGGCGACGTCAACGTCGTGTTCTGGCGTTGGTCGGACCACCCGCCACACCAGCTCCGGCTGATCGACGACGAGCGGCGCCTGCCGCGCGACGACAGCTCATGGACGAGCGGCCCCTGACGCAATCAAGTCGTGGTGGCACGCCACGGACTGCCCCGGTGCCACCTCGCGCAGCCGCGGGGTCTCCTCGGCGCAACGCTGGTCGGCGCGCGGGCAGCGAGT
>DATIMU010000370.1:0-2206 GCA_035475015.1 Acetobacteraceae bacterium | reverse complement strand
CCGCTCGACGTGGCGCTGGTCGAGCAATTGGCGCGGCATCACGCGGTGCTGATCACCATCGAGGAGGCGGCTTCGGGCGGCTTCGGGGCGGCGGTGCTGCACCACCTCGCCTGGGCCGGCCTGCTCGACGGCGTCGAGCGCGGCGCCGGCCTCAAGGTCCGCCCGATGACCCTGCCCGACCGCTTCATCGACCACGACACCCAGGCCAGGCAGCTCATCGCCGCAAACCTCACCGCAAAGGACATCACCGCGACCGCCCTGCGCGCATTGGGCATCGCGGAGGGTTCGCGCCAGGCGGTAACCGCATGATGATGCGGCGGGGATTGCTCGGATTGCTGCTGGCTGGCCTGGTGGCCGGCCCGGTGGCGGCGCGCGCCGCCGAGGGGGCGGCCGAGCAAGCGGTCTCCGAGCTCAACGACAGCCTCGTGAGGGTGATGAAGGCCGGGCCGACGGCGCCCTTCCCGCGCCGCTACGAGATTCTGGCCCCGGTCATCGAGAGCGTGTTCGACCTGGCGGGCATCCTGCGCGCCTGCGTGGGGCCGCGCTGGGCGAGCCTCGCTTCACGCGACCAGGCCGACTTGCTCGGGGTGTTCCGCCGATTCACCATCGCCTCCTACGTGGCGAATTTCGACGACTATGCCGGGGAGCGCTTCGAGGTGCTGCCGGAGAGCCGGGCCGCCGGAAGCGATCAGGTGATCGGAACCCGGATCGTGGACGGCTCCGGCAGCGTGGTGCGGATCGACTACGTCATGCGCCGGGAGGCGGATGCCTGGAAGGCCGTGGACGTGCTGCTGGACGGCACGATCAGCCGGGTGGCGGTGCAGCGATCGGACTTTCGCGGCTTGCTCGGCGAGGGCCCGGACATCTCCGGCCTGATCGCCAGCTTGCAGCAGAAGGTAGCGGACCTGTCGCGCGGCACCATGTCCGCCGGATGACCCTGCTCGCTTACCTCGCCGCGACGATCGGCTGTGTCGGCCTGCTGCTCGCGTTCGCGGGCTGGGCGGTGACGCACCGCTTTGCCCGCCGGCACCCCCCTGCCCTGCTGGCGCGCCCGCCGGTCAGCGTCCTGCGGCCGCTGCACGGCAACGAGCCGTTGCTCGAGGAGGCGCTGGCGAGCGTCTGCGCACAGGACTATCCCACGTTTCAGGTGGTGTTCGGTGTGCAGAACCCGGCCGACCCGGCGCTCGACGTGGTGCGGCGGCTGCGGGCGCGATTCCCGAAATGCGACATCACCGTCGTGGTCGACGCCACGCAGCACGGGGCGAACCGCAAGGTCGGCAACCTCATCAACATGGCCGCCGCCGCGCGGCACGACGTGCTGGTGATCGCCGATAGCGACGTGCACGTCACCCGCGACTATCTGGATCGGCTGGTCGCGGCCCTGGCGCGCCCCGGCACCGGGCTCGTCACCACAATCTACACCGGGCTGCCGGGGAATGGCGGGCTGGCGGCGCGGCTCGGCGCCACGCAGATCACCCACACGCTGCTGCCCGGCGCCCTGCTCGCCCGCCTGCTCGGGCGGCAGGACTGCTTCGGCGCCTCGATGGCCCTGAGGCGCGCGACGCTGGAGCGGATCGGCGGGCTGCGGGCCCTGGCGGACCACCTCGCGGACGACAACGTGCTGGGCAGGCTGGTGCGCGAGCAGGGGCTGGCGGTCGAGCTTGCCACCACGGTGCCGGCGACGACCGTGCCGGAGACCACGCTGAAGGCGCTGTGGATGCACGAGCTGCGCTGGGCGCGGACCATCCGTGCGCTGGAGCCGCTGGGCTTCGCCCTATCGGCCGTGCAGTACCCGTTGGTCTGGTCCGCCCTGGCGATCGGGTTCTCGGGCGGCGAGACCTGGTCGATCGGGCTGTTCGTGCTGGCCTGGCTCGTGCGTGGGCTCGCGGCGCGCGGGGTGGATCGCGCAATCGGGGTTGCAATCGCCGCACCGGTCTGGCTTCTGCCGCTCCGCGACCTGATGTTCGTCGCGGTAATGATCGCGAGTTTTCTGGGCGACCGCGTGGAGTGGCGCGGCTACTCCCTATATGCGGATGACGGCCGTGCCGAGCCCGGCACGCGCGCGTCGTAAGTGTCCCCCGAGGAGGGTGTGAGCCTGTGATGAAGACCCTGTTCCTGCACCCGCCCTCGTTCGACGGGTTCGATGGCGGCGCCGGCTCGCGCTACCAGGCGCGGCGCGAGATCCGCTCGTTCTGGTACCCGACCT
>DATIMU010000369.1:0-2414 GCA_035475015.1 Acetobacteraceae bacterium | reverse complement strand
TTGACGGCGAGCGAGGTTACGCGGGAACGTCGCGCATCACGATAAGCGGGAGTGGAGCGCGATGGCCGAGTTGCGAATTCTGGCGCATGACTTGAAATTCCCCGAGGGGCCGGTCGCGATGGATGACGGCTCGGTCATCCTCGGCGAGATCGCCGGCGGCACCGTCACGCGCATCACGCCGGACGGCAAGGTCGATCGCTTTTCTAACGCCGGCGGCGGGCCGAACGGGCTGGCGATCGGCCCCGACGGCGCGCTCTATTGCTGCAACAACGGCGGCAACGCCTACGCGCATGGCGGCTTTCTCTCGACCGGCCCGTCCGAGGATTATATCGGTGGCTCGATCCAGCGCATCGACCCGCGCAGCGGTGAGGCGCGCACGCTGTACACGCATTGCGGCCGCTTCCGGTTGTCGGCGCCGAACGACATCGTGTTCGACACCGAGGGCGGCTTCTATTTCACCGATCTCGGCAAGCGCCGTGCGCGGGACCGCGATCACGGCGGGCTGTATTACGCGACGCCGGACGGCAGCAAGATCGTGGAGATCGCGCACCCGATCGTCACTGCGAACGGCGTGGGTCTCTCGCCCGACGGCAAGGTCGTGTACGTCGCGGACACCGAGGCGGCGCGGCTCTGGGCGTTCGATCTCGACGGTCCGGGCGTGATCCGCCGCGCGCCGTTCCCCTCGCCGCATGGCGGGCGGCTCGTCGCGGGGCTCGACGGTTTCCAACGTTTCGACAGCCTGGCGGTGGACGCCAACGGCAATATCTGTGTGGCCACCTTGCTCACCGGCTGCATCACAGTGATCTCGCCGGGCGGGCAGGTGCTGCGGCAGGTGAAGGTGCCGGACGTCTACCCGACGAATATCTGTTTTGGCGGCAAGGACATGCGCACAGCGTACATTACGCTGTCGGCGGCCGGGCAGTTGGCGGTGATGGAGTGGCCCGATCCGGGGTTGCGGTTGAATTACAACGCTTGAACCCTCACCCCTGATCGAGGCGAGTCTGCCCAACCCCGTCATTGCGAGGAGCGCAGCGACGCGGCAATCCAACGCGGCTGCCCGCCTCTGGGCGCGATGGATCGCCACGCCGCTGCGCGGCTCGCGATGACGAATTTGGGCCAGAGGCGGTCAGGCTCTATTTTTGCACGAGCGGACACTCGCTCTCCGAAAGCGGCCGGAACGCCCGGTCCGCAGGGATCACGGCGAGCTGGCGGAGATAGTCCCAATCGTAACGGGATTCACCGGGCTTCTTGACCTCGAACAGGTACATGTCGCGCATCAGCTTGCCGTCGGCGCGGATGCGGGCGCCGTGGGTGAAGAAATCCTCGACCGGCATGGCGTGCATCGCGGCGGCGATGGCGTCGCCGTCGCGGCTCCCGGCTTTCTGCGCGCCCTTCATGACATGCGTTGCCGCGCTGTAGACGAGCGCGTGGTTGCGGCTCGGCATCTCCTTCATCTTTGCGAAAAATCGCTTGGCGAAGGCGCGGGTCGCGTCGGTCTGGTTCCAGTAGAAATCGAGCGACATCAGCGCCCCCTGCGCCGCTTGCAGGCCGATCGCATGGACATCCTGAACGAAAGCGACCGGCAGCACGAGCGACTGGCCGCCCGCCGAGATCCGGTATTCGCCCGCCTGCTTCACTGCGTTCACCAGATCGGCCCCGGCGATCAGCACGGCGATGAGGTCAGCGCCCGAGGCGTGCGCCTGGAGGAGGAAGGACGAGTAATCGGTGTTGCCGAGCGGTGAGCGCACGGTGCCGACGACGCTGCCGCCGGCGCGCGTCACCGCGTCGGTCAGGTCGCGCTGGAAGGCGTAGCCGACCGTGTAGTCCCAGGTGAGGATGAACCATTTCTTCTTGCCGCCGGCCATTGCCGCCTCGGGGGCGCCGTGCGTCATCGAGTAGGTGTCGTAGCCCCAGGAGAAGCCGTTCGGCGAGCAGGCGCGGCCGGTGAGGTCGGTGGAGGTCGAGCCGGTGTGCACGACGATTTTTTTCTTGTCGCGCGCCATCTGCTGCACGGCGAAGGAGATCGAGGAATTGGAGATGTCGAAGATGGCGTCGACGCCTTCGTCGTACCACTGGCGCGCGATGGACACGCCGATGTCCGTCTTGCCCTGGTGATCGGCGGAGAGCAGGGCGATCGGCTGGCCGAGCACGTGGCCGCCGAAATCGGCGATCGCCATGCGCGCCGCCTCGATCGAGCCGGCGCCGCTGATTTCGGAGAACGCGGAAGTCACGTCCGTGAGCACGCCGAGCTTGAGCGGCGCCTCCGCCGCGCGCGTCGGTCGTGCAACGCCGGCGACGGATGCCGCGCCGATCAGCGCCAACGCGTGCCTTCGTGCGATTCTCGATGCTGGCATCGTTCCCCAGAGAAGTGGCGGACTGAAGTCCGCCCTACGAGGTCGGTGTAGGGCGGACTT
>DATIMU010000368.1:0-3765 GCA_035475015.1 Acetobacteraceae bacterium | reverse complement strand
CCGGGAGATATGCGAAGTATGCGCCGGACGACCTGAGCGAGGCCCGCGAGGCCATTGACCAGATCGCAAATGAGATCGGGCGGGTGGCCGCCCACCCGATCTCTCCTGAAACCTCAGTGCGTGTTAGCTGCGTGCTAGTTCCGAAGCCTCAGGGTTCCGTAACCCCTTGGAAATCTGGAGCGGGCGAAGGGATTCGAACCCTCGACCCCAACCTTGGCAAGGTTGTGCTCTACCCCTGAGCTACGCCCGCGCTCCGATCCGGCGGCGGGTTCTAGGCGGGTTCGGTGGTGATTGCAAGCATCCAGCCCCACCCTGGACGGGTCCGTGGGGGGGAGGCATGGTCCGGCGAGGCGGATCACTCTCGGCGATCCCGCTGGCGCCCCGGCTTGTCAGCGGCGGCGCCGGGGATATCTAACCAGCACGCGAACGGCAGGAAATTTCTCTCATGAGCGCCATCATCGGTCAGAACGCTCCATACGAGGCAGACAGCGCCGCCGACATGATCGTCGACGGCGATCAGAAGACCTTCATGCAGGATGTCGTGGAGGCCTCCAAGCAGGTCCCCGTCCTGGTCGATTTCTGGGCCACCTGGTGCGGCCCCTGCAAGCAGCTGACGCCGACCCTCGAAAAGGTGGTCCGCTCCGCCGGGGGGCGGGTGAAGCTGGTCAAGATCGACATCGACGCCAACCGCTCGCTGGTGCAGCAGCTCGCCCAGCTCGGCCTGCCGCTGCAGTCGGTGCCGACCGTGGCCGCCTTCTGGCAAGGGCAGATCGCCGATCTGTTCCAGGGCGCCCTGCCCGAAAGCGACGTGCGGCGCTTCGTCGAGCAGCTGCTCAAGGTGGCGGGTGGCACGATGCCGGGGGCCGATCTCATGGCCGAGGCGAAGGCCGCGATGGAGGCCGGCGATCACCAGCAGGCGGGCGAGCTGTTCAGCGCCGCGCTGGAGCAGGAGCCGGAGAACCCGGAGGCTTGGGGCGGGCTGATCCGCGTGCTCGTGGCACTCGGGCAGGAGGACCAGGCGCATGACGCGCTGGCCCAGGTGCCGGCCAAGATCGCCGAGCACGCCGAGATCGCCGGCGCCCGCAGCGCCTTGGCACTGGCCGAGGAAGGCCGCGAGGCGAAGGATCAGCTCTCGTCGCTGACGGTCCGGGTGGCGGCCGACCCCACGGACCACGCGGCGCGCTACGAGCTGGCCTCGGCGCTCAACGCCACCGGCGAGCGCGAGGCGGCGGCCGACGCGCTGCTTGACATCATCCGGCGCGAGCGGGCCTGGAACGAGGACGCGGCTCGGCTGCAGCTGCTCAAGTTCTTCGAGGCCTGGGGATTCGACGACGCCGCCACCATGACCGCGCGGCGCAAGCTCTCGGCCCTGCTGTTCTCCTGATGCCGCCGTTCCACCCGCGCGTGGAGGAATTGCCAGCCGAGTTCGCGGTGTTCCCGCTGCCCGGCGCGCTGCTGCTCCCGCGCGGGAAGCTGCCGCTCAACATCTTCGAGCCCCGCTACCTGGCGATGACCGAGGACGCCCTCGGCGCCGGGCGGATGTTCGGCATGATCCAGCCCGACGGCTCGCTCCCCGAGGGCCATGGCGGGCCGGGCCTCTTCCGGGTGGGCTGCCTCGGGCGCTTGTCCACGTTCAGCGAGACCGAGGACGGGCGATACCTCATCACGCTGTCCGGCATCGTCCGTTTCGCGGTCGCCGCGGAGCTGGCGATGGGCCGCGGATATCGCCGGGTGCGCGGCGATTTCAGCGCCTACCGGGACGATCTCGACCTGTCGCCGCGCGCCATCGGGTTCGACCGCGAGGCACTGCTGCGGGCGCTCCGGAAGTATTTCGCGCATCGCGGGTTCGACGCCAACTGGGACGCGATCAAGCGGATGTCCGACGACATGCTGGTCGTCACGCTCAGCATGGTCTGCCCGTTCGAGCCGGTGGAGAAGCAGGCGCTGCTGGAAGCCGCGACCGAGACCGAGCGCGCGCGGACCCTGCTTACCCTGCTCGAGATGGGGGCGACCGGCGCCGATCCCGGACCCGACCGACCGGTCAGCTGACCGCCGCCCCCTCGTGCAGGCATCCAATGGAGGCCACCATGTCCGACGCCGAGCGCGAGCCCCACACGGCGCGCAATGCCCCGATCGACCCGCGGCTGCTGGAAATCCTGGTGTGTCCGCTGACCAAGGGACCGCTCGAATACGACCGGGTCAACAATGAGCTCATCAGCCGCAAGGCTGGCCTCGCCTATCCGGTGCGCGACGGCATCCCGATCATGCTGCCCGAGGAAGCTCGCCAGCTCGAGGATTAGACCGCGATGCCGGTCGCGACCGAAATCCGTCTGAACCGCGCCGAGCGGCGGCTCGACGTGGCGTTCGACGATGGCACGCGCGCGTCGCTGCCGGCCGAATATCTGCGCGTCGAAAGCCCGAGCGCCGAGGTGCAGGGCCACTCTCCCGACCAGCGCCAGACCGTCGGCGGCAAGCGGCTCGTCGGCATCGCCGCGATAGAGCCGGTGGGCAATTACGCGGTGCGCCTCATCTTCGACGACCGGCACGACACCGGCATCTTCTCCTGGGACTATCTGCACGAGTTGGGCCGCGAGCAGGAGACGCGCTGGGCGGCCTACCTGGCCGCGCTCGCCGCCAAGGGATTGAGCCGCGACCCGCGATAAACGTCAGCGCGGCAGGTCGAACAGGGTCAGCGTGACCCGCCGCCCGCGCGAGTAGTTGAAGCCGGGGATCGCGGCGAAGGCGCGCGGGGCGACGTCCAGCTTCTCCGCCTCGGCGTGGAATTGCGCGACGTCGCGATCCCCGACGGCGGCGACCCGATCCGGGGCGGCGGCCAGGAAGCGCGCCGCGTCGGGGCCGCCGGAGAGCCAGCATGTGTCGGTGCCCGCCAGGAACATCAGGCTGGGCTCGTGAAATCCCGCCGCGCCGAACATCGCGCCGACGGGCCTGCCGTCCGGCCAGTGGGCGGCGAGCGCGGCCTCGACGCGCGGCGACACCCAAAGCGGCGTCAGCTCGGGCAACTCGAAACCGAGGCTCGACCAATAGAGCAGCGGCGCGGCGACCAGCCCGGCCCGCACCACCGCCGGCCAATCCTCCCGCCTTGCCGCCCGCAGGACCAGCCAGGCGCCGAACCCGACCGTCGCCAGCGCCGGGACGCCCAGCAGATCGAGCCGGCCCAGGCCCGGTGCGGCGACGAACAACAGCGCCACCAGTCCGAGGCCGAGGATGGCCGCAGCCACAAGGAAGGCAAAGATCGATAGCCGGGCGACCCACCGCCCGGCCGGCCGGCGCGAGGGATCGAGCATCCAGCGGGCCGCGAGCAGCGTCAGCGCGGGATAGAGCGGCAGCGTGTAGTGCGGCAGCTTTGTGGGGACGAGTTCAAACGCGATCCAGGCGGGCACGATCCAGGCGAGCAGGAAGCGGATCACCGGATCGCGCCGCTCGCGCCAGGCGCCCGGCAGGCTGCGGATCACCGGGATGGAAAACGGGAACAGCAGCAGCGGCAGCAGGACCAGGTGCAGGCCAGGCGGGCCGCCGTGCGAATCGTCGCCATGGACGAGCTTGGCGCCAAGATCGCCGCCGATCGAGTCGACGAAGAATTTCCCCCCCGTCGCGATGCCGATGGCGACAAGCCAGGGCAGCACGATCGCCAACATCAGCGGCACGCCCCAGCGCGGCCGCAACGCCCGCAGCCACCCGGCGCCGCGCGCATGACGGTCGACGGCCACCAGCGCGACGGCGGCGAGGCCCGCCACCATCGGCGTG
>DATIMU010000367.1:0-4446 GCA_035475015.1 Acetobacteraceae bacterium | reverse complement strand
TCGACGAGCACTACATCTGACGTTTGCGAGGTTGGGGAGCCAGGAGGCTCCCCTTCCCGTCCCGCCGGGCTATGCTGCCGCTCCGTCAGCGGGAGGATCAGTCATGGCAAGCATCACCATCCAGGCGAGCGACGGCTCGGGTAGCTTCTCGGCCTATTCCGTCGAGCCCAAGAGCAAGCCGGCCGGCGCGGTCGTGCTGATCCAGGAGGTGTTCGGCGTCAACCAGGCGATGCGCGACACTGCCGACTGGGTCGCCGATCTCGGCTTCTTCTGCGTCTGCCCCGACCTGTTCTGGCGGCTGGAGCCGGGCGTCGACATCACCGACAAATCCGACGCCGAGTGGAAGAAGGCGTTCGAGCTGTTCGGCAAGTTCGACCAGGCCAAGGGCATTGAGGATTTGAAGGCGGCCGTCGCCGTGGCGCGCAAGCTGCCTGGGGCGAACGGGCGCGTCGGCACGATGGGCTACTGCCTCGGCGGCCGGCTCGCCTTCATGATGGCCGAGCAGTCGGACGCGGACGTGAACATTTCCTACTACGGCGTCGGGCTCGACGGCCTGCTCGGCGACATCGGCAAGGTGAGCATGCCGCTGCTCGTCCACATCGCCGACCAGGACGAGTTCTTCCCGCCCGAGGGCCGGCAAAAGGTGGTGGCCGGCGTTCAGGGCCACGCGCAGATCAAGGCGTTTACTTATCCCAATGCCAACCACGCCTTCGCCCGGGTGGGCGGCGTGCATTGGGATGGCCGCTCCGCCGCGATCGCCAACGGGCGGAGCGCGGAGGCGCTCACGGCGGCGCTGGGATAAGGTCGGCCGCTGATTAGGTGCCGATCCACGGATCGACGAGCGAAACGCCGCAACCTTCAAAGTCCCGATGATTGCGCGTGACGATCGCGTCGACACCGCGCGCCACGGCGATGGCGGCGATCTGCAAATCCGGGATATCGACACCGCGGCCGAGCCTGCGACGTTGCGCCGCCAGCCGTCCATAGACGAGAGCGGCGGCACGATCGAACGGCAACACGCGCCCTGCAATGACGCCACGGAATACGGCGTCCAGCGCAAGTTCAAGCCGTTCGCGACGGCGGCCTGGCGGGAGCAATTCGACACCGAAACGCACCTCTGCCTCGGTGATGGCCGTGGTGCAAAAGTGTGCGACGGGAACGGCATCGGCCCAGGCCAGTACAGCCGGATCAGGCACCGCACGGGCCAGTTCCGAGAGCACGTTGGTGTCGAGAAGGATCACGGCGGGTCCGTGTCTCCGAACTCTGGGCCAGAGAAGTCAGGCGGCTCCCGACCGCCCCGTTCGCGCAAATTGGGCGGCAGCTCCAATCCCCCGAGCGGCGCGAAAATCGCTCGCATCGCCCGACCGAGTGTCTGGTCGGGCGCCACGGGCTCTACCGCCAGCCCTTCCCGAAGCAGCAATCTGGCTTCTTCCTCCATCGAGTGCCCGCGCGACGCAGCCCGGGCTTTGAGCCGATGGTGCAGTTCAACCTCCAGATTTCGGATCACGACGGTTGCCACGAATCATTCCCAGCCGACAGCTAGCATGCTAGCATGTCGCGTGGTCTACGCGCAATTCGTTCGCACACTGGCGGCAGGATCGCTCGGGAGGTAAACGAAAACGGGAGAGAAGGAGACGTCGATGACCCTCGAAGACCTCGACGCCCTCGCGGCCTCGGTGCCGGACAGCGCGCTGCTCGCGCTGCCGCCGGACAACTCGCTGACGCCCGCCGCCTTCGCCCGCGCGCTGGTGCGCGCTGGCAAGCGCGATCTGCGGCTGGTCGGCGTGCCAGTGTCGGGTTACGCCACCGACCTGCTGATCGGCGCCGGGTGTGTGGCCTCTGTGCAGACCAGCGGCGTCAGTCTCGGCGAGGCGGGGTTCGCGCCCTGCTTCACACGCGCCCTCGCCGCCGGGCGCATCGAAGTGATCGACGCGACCTGCCCGGCAATGCACACCATGCTGCAAGCGGCCGAGAAGGGCGTGCCGTTCATGCCGCTGCGGGGGGTGATCGGCAGCGACATCCTCGCCCACCGGCCGGACTGGAAGGTGATCGATAACCCCTTTGCCGCGAGCGGCGATCCCATCGTGCTGCTGCCCGCCTTGCAGCCCGACATCGCGGTGTTCCACGCGGTGATGGCGGACCCGGAGGGCAACGTCTGGGTCGGCAAGCGCCGCGAGCTCGCCACCATCGCGCACGCCGCGCGCCGCGTGCTGGTCACCGTGGAGCGGCTGACCGACCAGAACCTGCTGGAGGACGACCGGCTGGCGCCCGGCACGATCTCCGGCACCTATGTCGATGTGCTGGCGCTGGCCGAGCGCGGCGCGTGGCCGATCGCGCTGCTCGACGAGTACGGCTTCGACGCCGCGCACATGGCGGAATACGCCAAGCTCGCGCGCACCGAGGAGGGCTTTCGCACCTACCTTGACCGGTACGTGTTCTCGGCGGCGGCGCGGGCCGCCGCGGAATGATCGCGCTCGAGGAGCGCATGGCGGCGGCGATCGCGGGGCTGATCCTCGATCCCGCCGCGCCGCCGGTGCGCCACATCGCGGTGGGAGCGGCGAGCCCGATCCCGGCGGCGGCGTGCTGGCTGGTCAAGAAGGGCGGCCATGAGGTGCGGCTGTCGCTCCTGCACAAGCACACCGGCAACCCGTTCACCGAGGGCACGCGCGAGCTGTTCGACCTCACCGGCCAGGGCCGCATCGATCTTTTCTTCCTCGGCGGCGGCCAGATCGACGGACAGGCGAACATCAACCTGATCGGCACCGGCGACTGGCCGGGGACCGGCGTGCGCTTTCCCGGCAGCTTCGGGTCGGCGTTCATGTATCTGATGACGCCACGCACCATCCTGTTTCGCGAGGAGCACTCGCCGCGCGTGTTCGTGCCGCGTGTCGACATCGTCTCGGCACCCGGCGTCTCGCCGCCGGGCGTGTTCCGGCGCGGCACCGCGCAGGGGCTTGTCACCGGGCGCTGCGTCTTCCTTTTCGACCCGGTACGCGCCCGCTTCACGCTGGCCTCGGTGCATCCGGGCGAAACCGCGGAAAGCATCCGCGCCAGCACCGGCTTCGACTATGACGAGCCGGCCGAAACACCCGCGACACCCGACCCGACCGAGCGGCAGCTCGCATTGCTGCGCGGCCCGGTGTGCGACGAGATGCTGGAGACCTACCCCGATTTCTGCGCCCGCGTCTGGCAGCGGCGCGCCACTGACGAAAGAGCCGCGTGATGGATGCAGCGAACAAGTCCGACACCGAAGGCAAGGGCCTCGCGCGATCCGCCGGCGCGCTGGCCGGGCTCAAGGTGATCGACCTCACCCGCGTGCTCGGCGGCCCGTACGCGACGATGATCCTGTCGGATCATGGCGCCGAGGTCATCAAGATCGAGCCGCCCCAGGGCGACGAGGTGCGCGACTGGGGGCCGCCCTTCGTGGACTTCGCGGACGGCACGCGCGACGCCAGCTACTTCATGGGTATCAACCGCAACAAACGCTCGGTGGCACTCGACGTCGCGCGGCCCGAGGGCAAGGCCATATTGCTGCGGCTGCTGGAGGATGCCGACATCCTGGTCGAGAACTTCAAGCCGGGCGGCATGGAGAAATGGGGCCTCGGCTACGAGAAAGACCTCGCCCCGCGGTTTCCCCGGCTGATCCACTGCCGGGTGTCAGGCTTTGGCGGTGACGGCCCGCTCGGCGGCTTGCCCGGCTACGACGCGATCCTGCAAGCGATGACCGGGCTGATGAGCGTCAACGGCGATCCCACCACCGGGCCGCTCCGCCTCGGCATCCCGCTGGTCGACCTCGGCACCGGGCTCTATTCGGTCATCGGCATCCTGATGGCGCTGCACGAGCGCGCGCGGTCGGGACGCGGGCAGTATCTCGACATGACGTTGCACGATTGCGGCATGGCGCTGCTGCATCCGCAGGCGGCCAATTTCTTCCTCAACGGCCGCCGTCCGACCCCCACCGGCAACCCGCACCCGAACCTCGCCCCGTACGAGAAATACGCCACGCGGACCGGCGAGATCTTTGTCGCATCGGGCAACAACGGCCAGTTCCGCAAACTATGCGAGCTGATCGGCAAGCCGGAATTGTCGTCCGACGCGCGGTTCCGCGACAACTCGGACCGTCTCGCCAACCGGGCCGAGCTGATCGCGCTGCTCGGCACCGAGTTCGCCCACGAGGACGGGCACGAGCTGTCGCTCCGACTGATCCGCAACGGTGTGCCCGCCGGGCCGGTGCTGCCGGTCGACGAGGTGATGCAGGCGCCGCATACCGAGCACCGCGCGATGGTGACGGAACTCGGCGAGTATCGCGGCCTCGGAACGCCGATCAAGCTGTCACGCACGCCCGGCGGCACCCGCGCCGCACCACCCCGCTTCGGCGAGCATGGCGCGGAGGTCCTGGCCAAGCACGGCTACTCCGCGGAGGAAATCGAGAACCTGCAAGCCGAC
>DATIMU010000366.1:0-5686 GCA_035475015.1 Acetobacteraceae bacterium | reverse complement strand
CAACCCAATGCCGATCGCCGCCGGCAGCACGATCAGCGCCGAGGTCACGCCGAGGTCGCGTGCCAGCAGGGCGGCGGCGTAGCCGGCGGAGCCGAACAGCACCGCCTGTCCGAAACTCATGATCCCGGCAAAACCCCAGATCAGGTCGAAGCCGATCGAAAGCAGCACGAGAATCAGCACGCGCGTAAAGAACACGGTGAGGTAGTCGTTGATGCCGAGCGGCAGCAGCGCGAACACGACCAGGGCAAGAATCTCCAGCGCCGGCAGCATCCGCCTGGGTCGCGGGCGGGCCCGCATCCCGCTCACAGCGGCGGATGGCGGCGGTGCCAGTCCGTCGCCTGCTGATAGGCATGTCCCGCGCGGACCAGCAGCGCCTCGTCGAGATGGCGCGCGACGAGCTGGAAGCCGATCGGCAGCCCGTCCGCGGTGAAGCCGCCCGGCAGCGTGATGGTCGGGCTGCCCGACATGTCGAACGGCGCGGTGTAGCGCAGCGCGCCGACCAGCCCTTCCGCCGAGTTCAGCAGCGTGGTCTTGCGCTCGATGGTGAGGTCGGCGAAGGGATGCACCGGGACGAGCAGCAGGTCGATGGTCTCGAACAGATGCGAGAGCGCACCCGAGAACACCAGCCGCGCCTGCTGGATTTTCATCAGCTGCATCGCGCTTACCGTGCCGGCGGTATCGAGCAGCTTGCGCAGCGCCGGGCCGTACTCCTCCGCGCGTGCGGGATACGTCGCCTCGTGCGCGATCGCGGTTTCCACCGAGCAGAGCGGCACCCAGCCGGCGATGACCGCGCCGGGCGATGGTACGGCGACCTCGCGGAACGCGGCGCCCGATGCCTCCAGTGCGTTGCGCACGGCCGCCAGCGCGGCGGTCACGACGGGATCGGTGCCGTCGCCGTTGTAGCGTGGATCGACGCCGATCCGCACGTCGCGCAGCCCGGCGCCGAGTGTGGCGAGATAGTCGGGCACCGACGCGGCGAGTGCCGTCGGGTCGTCGGGATCGGCGCCGGCGATTGCGCCGAGCATGATGCCCGCGTCGGCGGCGCTGCGCGTCATCGGCCCGACATGGTCGAGGCTGTCGGCCAGCGCGAACACGCCGTGCCGGCTCACCCGTCCCCATGTGGGCTTGAGGCCGGTGATGCCGTTGGCCGCCGATGGGAAGCGGATCGAGCCGCCGGTGTCGCTGCCGAGCGAGCCGAAGCACATGCCCGCCGCCGTGGCGACGCCCGAGCCGCTCGACGACGCGCCGGACCAGTGCGCCGCGTTCCACGGATTGCGTGGCGCCTCGATCGTCGGATGGTGCTCGGAAAACGCGCCCTCGGTGAGCTGCAATTTGCCCAGCAGCACCGCGCCCGCATCCGCGAGCCGGCGAACCACGGTGGCGTCCCGATCGGGTTTGAAATCGGCGTGGACGGTCATGCCGGCCGCTGTCGGGACGCCGGCCGTGTGGCACAGATCCTTCACCGCGATCGGCACACCATGCAGTCGCCCGCGATAGTTTCCCCGAGCGATCTCCGCCTCGGCCCGCCGCGCCTGCTCGAGCGCGAGGTCGGGCGTGACCAGCGCGTAGGCGTGCAGCTTCGGGTCGAGTGAAGCGACGCGGTCGAGCATCGCGCGCGTCAGTTCGACCGGCGACAGCTTCCGCTCGCGCAGCGCGTCGGACATGTCGAGGATGGTCTCGTAGTGCAGCCCGCTCTCAGCCATGCCTTCCCCCATCGTTGCCGTGAACGCAAAGCGATTTCAGCACTCTTTCGGATCGACCAGGCCGTCGCTCCGCGCGACCACCTCGAAAACGCCGTTCTTCGCGACGGCGGTGTACATCCGCATCTTGCAGTGCCGCTTTCCTGGAACCATTTCCGCCGGCCCGCCAGGTCCCTCGGCGATCTTCGCGTGGTCGAGTGCCGCCGAGACCGCTTCGCGCTCCACCGACTTCGCTTCCTTGACCGCGACTTCCCAGAGCTTGAGCGCGCGATACATGCCGGTCGCCGAAGTGCCGGCGGTGAACACGAAGGGGCCGGGAAATTCCTTGGTGTACTCGGCCTGGATGCGGGCACTCGCCGGGTCCTGCTTGTCGACCGTCTTGAAATAGTCGAGGCAGCTCGCGAGCCCCTCGATCTCCTGCGGCTGGTTCATCGCCAGCGCGCTCTCGTCGGAGAACACGCAGGCGAGCCGGCCGCCGTTGCGGCTGAACCCGGCCTGGTAGAGCTGCTTGAACAGCGGCCCGACGCCGGGCGGGATGGTCATGTTGAACACGACGTCGGCCTTGCTCGACATTATCTGATTGACTGTCGCGCCGAAATCCACCTGATCCAGCGGGTAATATTCCTCGAACACCACCTCACCGCCATGCGCCTCGATCACCTTGTGCGCGTACGCGGCCAGCGTGTGCGGCCAGATATAGTTGGAACCGGGCAGGGCGAACCGCTTGCCGCCGTTCTTTATCAGCCACGGGATGAACTCGTCGCATTGCTGCGCCGGTGTCGGCCCGGTGCAGAACAAATGCGGGGTGCACTCCTTGCCCTCGTAGAGCACCGGATAGATGTACAGCGTCTTGCCGCGCCCGATGATGACGTCCTTGATGGCGTTGCGCATCGAGCTGGTGATGCCGCCGATCACGATGTCTACGTGGTCGCGCTGGATCAGCTTGCGTGTGTTGGTGACGCCGGTTGCCTCGTTCGAGGCGGTGTCCTCGATGTGCAGCTCGATCGGGCGGCCGATCAGCCCGCCCGCCGCGTTGATGTCCTGCACCACCATCTTGGCGGTGTTCGCTTCTGGATTGCCGGCGACACCCAGCGGCCCGGTGAGGTCGGTCGCGATGCCGAGCTTGATCGGGCCGGCGGCGGCGTTGGCCCAGCGCGGGCGGATAACCCAGGTTCCGGCACAGGTCGCCACCGCCCCGGCCATCCAGCCGGCACGCGCGAGGAGCGTTCGCCGGGTGAGCGCGTTCGGTGTCGTGGCCATTGCGTCAGACCCCCTTGGCTGAGACGAGACCGTGCGGCCGGAACTTGATGAAGATCATCGCCAGCACGAAGACGAGAATATCGGCGACCACCGGCGAGATCACCCAGGGCAGCGCCGAGCTCAGCATCCCGACGACGCCGGCGCCCGCGAGCGGGCCGGCGAAGGTGCCGATGCCGCCGACCAGCACCGCGACGAAGCCCTGGATGAGGAAGCGCAGCCCGAGATCGGCGAACAGGCTGAACTCGGGCACCAGCAGCGCGCCGGCGAGCCCCGCGAGGGCCGCGCCAAAGGTGAAGGTGGCGGCGTAGATCGCGTTGATCCGGATGCCCGACGCGCGCGCCAGGCTCGGGTTGTCGAGCGAGGCGCGGACGCGCAAGCCGAACGAGGTGCGGCTCAACAACAAATAGCTCGCTGTCATCACCAGCGCCGTCACCACGATGATGACGAGGCGCCACGCCGAGAGATGCAGCCCGCCCACGACGATGACGCCGTCCACCGGCGCGGGAACCGAGAGATAGAGGCCGCCGATCAGGCCACGCACGCTCTCGCGGATGACGAGCCCGAGCGCGTAGGTGCCCAGCATGGCGACCAGCGGTGCGGCATAGAAGCGGCGGATGACGAGGCGCTCGAGCACCAGCCCGACGATCGCCACGACGAACGGCGCGCACACCATGCCGAGCCAGACAGGCAATCCCCAGTGATGCACCAGGTAGGTCGTGTACGCGCCGAGCAGCACGAACTCGCCCTGCGCGAAATTGAAGATGCCCATCATGCTGGCGATGACGCCGAGGCCGAGCACCACCAGCACGGTGATCGCGCCATAGCTGATGATCTCGAACAGCGCCGTCAGCACGGTGTCCATCAGGCGCGGGGCCTCACATCGATTTCCAATCCCCGGACTGCTCGAAAGCATACGCCGCGCGGTAGACGGTCGGCTCGTCGAACGGCCGCCCGACCAGCATCAGCCCGACCGGCAGCCCGTCCACCATGCCGCAGGGCAGCGACATCGCCGGATGATGCGTGATGTTGAACGGTGCGGTGTTGCCGATCATCTGCAGCGCGTGCTGCACGTATTCCTCGCGGCCGGCCTCGGGGCCGGGAAGCTTGGTCGCCTTCATCGGCGTCGTCGGCATCAGCAACAGATCGTACTGGGCCAGGGCGCGATCATACGCGGCGGTCAAGCGGCGCGAGATGTTCATCGCCTTGCCGTAGTAGCGCGAGCCGTAGACGTTGTTGATGTGGGTGCCGAGCATCAGCATGAGCTTGGTGGTCTCGGACATGTCATCGGCACGACGGCGCCAGCCGCGGTGGAAATCCATCAGCGAGACGGCGTAGAGATCCGACCGGCTCACGCCGAAGCCGTCGCCCCACATCATCGTCTGGGTCAGCCCCTCGACGCCGATCGGCGTCCAGATCGCCGGGGCGACGCGGTGCATCGGCACCGACACGTCCTCCACCTGCGCGCCGAGATCGCGCAAGCGCCCCGCGGCGTCGCGCGCCTTGGCGGTGACGGCGGCCTCCGCGCCGGGCTGATCGAGCCCCTCGGTCAGCACGCCGATCTTGAGGCCGGCGACGCCGCCTTGCAGCGCCTCGGTATAGCGTTGCACCCGCGGCGCCTTGATGCGCGGATCGTAGCCGTCGTCGCCCGCGATCACTTCGAGCAGCAGCGCGTTATCCGCGACGTTCGCCGTCATCGGCCCGGTGTGGTCGACATAGATCTCGATCGGCATGATCCCGGTGTACGGCACGAGGCCCCAGGTCGGCTTCATGCCGTAGATGCCGCAGAACGACGACGGCATCCGGATGGAGCCGCCCTGGTCGCCGCCGATCGCCATGTCGACCTCGCCGAGGGCGACCACCACGCCGCTGCCCGACGACGAGCCGCCGGCCGAGTATCCCATCTTGTGCGGGTTGTGGACCGCTCCGGTCGCGTTGGTGTGGCTGCTGCCCGACAGGCAGAACGACTCGCAGTGCACCTTGCCGGCGATCTCCGCGCCGGCGTCCAACATGCGCGTCACGATCGTCGCGTCGAACTCCGGGATGTAGCCTTCCATCGTGGCCGCACCGTTCATCATCGGCACGCCGGCGAGCATGACGTTGTCCTTCAACGCCACGCGCTTGCCCTTGAGCGGACCGCTGGCCGCGCCTGTGATCGACGTCTTGCGGTACCATGCGTTATGCGGGTTTTCTTCCGGCGCCGGTCGATAGCCGGGCGTGCGCGGATACCGCACCTGCGGCACCTCGTCGGCCATGGCATCCACCGCGTTGTAATGCGCGATCGAGCCGCGCATGAGCTGGCGGAATGACTCGACGTCGGCGTCCGACAGCGAAAGCCCGCATTGCGCGGCGACGTCGCGGAGTTGATCCGGCGTGGGGCACTGGATGGGCATGGCCGCTCCTCCCAAAGCTTGCGCGGACTACTTGAAACGGAAAACTTTTCCTGCGCAAGGGGCGGTCGGAATTAAAGATTCAGAATGTTCGGATCACCCGGAACGCCATGCCGTTCGCTTCCGACAGGAAGATCGGGAGCGCCGCCTCGTTGCCTCGCACCTCCACCGCGCCGCGTCCGCCGTGATAGACGAACGCGCGGGCAGCCGCCGTGATGGGTCGATGCCCGATCGAACCGGCCCGGGCCGCCAAGGCGGCGTAGCAGCGAACTCCTTCGTAGATGGATTGGCCGACCGACCCCATGACCGGCGCGTTCGCACCGAACGCCGCCGCGTAGC
>DATIMU010000365.1:0-2691 GCA_035475015.1 Acetobacteraceae bacterium | reverse complement strand
CCGACCGCCGCTCAGAACTATGCCTGTCTGATCGCCGTGCGGTGAACGTTCGCGCGAGCACTCACCCGTCGGCTCGGGGCACCCAAGGAATGGAGGAAACCTCGATCCCGTCCTCGGCCAGCGCTTCGGCCTGCTCCGACGTGGCCTCGCCGTAGATGCCGCGCTTCTCGCTCTCGCCGCGATGGATCTTGCGCGCCTCGTCAGCGAACTGGCCGCCCACATAATCGCAGTTCTTCTCCACCTCCGCGCGCATCCGCTGCAGCATGGCGAAGACCTGGGCCGGCATCGGACCGGCGGTGGCCTTGGGTGCCGCGACCGGCGCGGCGGAGGGCGTCGGGCTCGCGGGCTCCGCGGACGGAGAGGTCGCGCGGCCTTTCTTCGGCACGGCCGGCGCCATCAGCGCCCGCTCGACCTTGGTGTCGCCGCATTCCGGGCACTCGACCAACCCGCGACGCGCCTGCTTCTCGAACCCGGCGCTGTCCTTGAACCAGCCGTCGAACTCGTGACTCTGGCTGCACCGCAACTGGTAGTGGATCATTCCCTAACCCGGTCTCATGCGTTCGAGATGGCGCAGCTTGGCACTCTTCGCAAGCGAGTGCCAGCGTGTTGCGTCGATCCGGCCTGTCATGTGGCCCGCAGCAGCGCGTCGAGCTTGCCGGCGCGGTCGAGTGCCTCGAGGTCGTCGCAGCCGCCCACGTGCCGGCCGCCGACGAAGATCTGCGGCACCGTGGTGCGGCCGCCCGAGCGCCGGACCGAATCGGCGCGCTGGGGCGTGCCGTTCGGGGCGTCGATCTCCCGATACGCCGCGCCCTTGTGATCGAGGATGCGCTTGGCGCGGGCGCAGTAACCGCACCAGGGCTGGGTGTAGATCTCGATCTCGGGCATCGTTGTCTCCTCAACCAGAGCCATTTCGGGATTTTTTGCCCGGCCCGCAAGTCCTGAGATGTCCCCGGGTTGCCGTCGCCGGCCGCCAGGGGAAAACTGCCGCGCCGACATGGATCACGTCCCGTGGAAGGATAACCGATGTTCCAGCCACCCCCGGCACGCCCGGGAATGCGGGAGGACGAGGTCGACACCCCCGCCCTGCTCATCGACCTCGACGCCCTTGAGGCCAATCTCGACGCGATGGCGACCCTGCTGGCGCCGACCGGTGTGAAGCTGCGGGCGCACGCCAAGACGCATAAATCGCCGGTGATCGCGCATCTGCAGGTGGCGCGCGGCGCGATCGGGCAATGCGTGCAGAAGGTGGCCGAGGCGGAGGCGCTCGCCTGGGGCGGTGTGGCGGACATCCTGGTCAGCAACGAGGTGGTCGGCGCGACCAAGCTGGCCCGATTGGCGGCGCTGGCGCCGATCGCGCGAGTGGCGATCTGCGCCGATGATCCGGCGCAGGTGCGGGCGATCGAGAGCGCGGCGGCGGATGCCGGGACGCGGCTCGCGGTGCTGGTGGAGATCGACGTCGGCGCCGGCCGTTGCGGCGTGGCACCCGGGCCGGACACGGTGGCGCTGGCCAAGATGATCGCCGCCTCGCGCCACCTGATCTTCGGCGGGCTGCAGGCCTACCAGGGCAGCGCCCAGCACAAGCGCACGCCGGCCGAGCGCCGGGCGCTGATCGGGGCTGCGGTCGAGGGCACGCGGCGGACGGTGGAGCAGTTGCGCCAGCAGGGGCTGGACTGTCCGATCGTCGGCGGCGGCGGCACCGGCACCTTCGCGCTGGAGGCCGGATCGGGCGTCTACACCGAGATCCAGGCCGGCAGTTACGTCTTCATGGACGCTGACTACGCCCGCAACCTGGACGCCGCCGGCGCGCCGGTCGCCACGTTTCGGCACGCGCTGTTCGTGCTGTCCACGGTGATGAGCGCGTCGCGTCCGGGCATCGCGGTGCTCGACGCGGGGCTCAAGGCGCTGGCGGTGGATTCCGGCCTGCCGCTGGTCTGGGGCAAGCCGGAGGTCACGTATGCCGGCGCCTCCGACGAGCACGGCAAGCTCACCTTCGCGCCCGACGCGACGGCGCCGAGGCTCGGCGAGAAGCTGCGCCTGGTTCCCGGCCATTGCGACCCGACGGTGGACCGTTACGACTGGTATGTTGGCGTCCGCCGCGGCCGGGTGGAGTGCCTGTGGCCGATCGCGGCCAAGGGCGGCATGAGCTGAGCGCTGTTGGAGCCGAGCCCCGGACTGGGGCGCGGCCCTGGATTGAAGCGCGGCCCTGGTTTGGTGCGTGGCCTGGGGCGAAGCGGGCCGCGATCACGTCGCCATCGCGCCGAGCAACGGAGCGAAGGTCCGGGCGGCGGGGGCCGCGAGCCCGTAGACGCCGCGCTCGCCGTTCAGCGGCACGAACCGATCGGTGATGCCGAGCACCGTCTCGGCGCCTCCGAGATAGAGCAGTCCGTCCGGCGGCATCTGCTGCGCGATCGCCTCCAGCACGCGGCGCTTGGTCGGCTGGTCGAAATAGATCAGCACGTTGCGGCAGAACACGATGTCGAAGCGGCCCAGCGGTCGCAGATCCGACAGCAGGTTCCACTCGCGGAACTGCACCCGCTCGCGCAGCGCGTCGGCGATGCGCCAGCCCGCCGGCTCCTTGCGGAAATGCCTCACCAGCATCTGCATCGGCAGGCCGCGCTGGATCTCGAACTGGTTGTAGAGACCGGCGCGGGCGCGGGCGACCTGCTCGCCGGAGAGATCGGTGCCGATGAT
>DATIMU010000364.1:0-2779 GCA_035475015.1 Acetobacteraceae bacterium | reverse complement strand
TCCGCAAGATCGATCGCTGGGGCAATGTCGAGCATCGCCGCCTCGGCGCCGATGCGATGCGCCTTGTCCTGGCGCGCCGGACCTCTCGTCGTGACCGGAAGGCCCACGCGTGACGCTTCCGCGCTCGGCCGCGGCCAAGGTCGCCGAGGCGGCCGATGTCCTCCTTGAATGGCTGCAGACCCAATCCTCGCCGGCTGGCTCGCGGCCCAGTTCGCCGGACCCGGTCGGTCCTGCGCCATCGGCCGTCGTTCCCGATTTGGCGGCCGGGGTGCACTCCGCGGGAGATCTGAAGGAGAAGAACACAGGCGCGGGCGAGACGTCCGGTGCCTTGCCGGTCGTCCCGACGCCGGACACCCCGGAGCCGGCCGATCGCCCTGCTCCGAGCGAGATCAAGCCCGCCACGACCCAGCCGGCTCACGACCAAGCCGGGCGCGAGGCGCCGCTGCGGCTCGCCCACACCGACTGGCTGTATCACCGGCTGACGATCACCGGGCCGCAGGGGGAGGTGGCGGCGTTCCGTGCCGCCGCCCGGGGCGCCGGGGTCATTCCGTGGCATCTCGACCTCGATCGCCTCGAAGAGGATTGCTTCCACCTGCTGGTGTCGCCGCCGGCGCCGCAGCAACGCACCCTGAGCCTCGCTGGGGCGCGGATCGTCGCCGGTCAGCTGCGCGAGGCGGTCGGCCGCCGCCATGATCTCGCCGTGGCGCGCGTCGGCCGTAGCCGGGCTTGTCCCTTTGACCTGCACGCCCTGGTGCCGGTGCCGAGTGTCCTGCTGCGGCTGGGGCCGGACGATACGGCGCCCCTGGCCTGGCTGTGGGAGCGCTGGGGTACCACGCAGGCGCTGCGCCACGTCGCCGAGGACACGACCCTCAACCAGGCGGGGAGGGATCGGCTGGCACCGGGAGACGCAGCGTGCCAGATCACCTTCTGGTCGGCCGACTGGACGCCGTGGCGGGCGATGCCACGGATTGCCGCGTGCTGGCCGGCACTGCGCTTCGACACGCGCCCGCTCTACGACACGCCGTGACCGACGCCGCCGACGTCGCCACCGCGACCCGCCCCGTCGCCCCGGCAGTCTCGGTCTGGGAGGATCCGCCGCGCGGCGAGCAGACGGACGGCGCCCCCGTTCTGTCGATCGACGGCTTCGCGGGGCCGCTCGACTGGCTGCTGGAGATGGCGCGCGCCAGAAAGATCGACCTGGCGCGGCTGTCGATCGGCGCCCTGATCGCGGCATTTTCCCGGGCGATGCAGGCGGCCCTCGCCGGCCGGGATCGCAGCCGGATCGGCCACTGGGCCGCCTGGACCGTGATGGCGGCGACGCTGACCGAGCTGCGCTCGCGGCTGCTGCTGCCGGCCGACGCGCCCGCGGCGCGCGCCGCGGCGGAAGAGGCCGAGGCGCTGCGCCGCCAGCTGCTCGGTCGCGCCCGGATGCGCCTGGCCGCTGACTGGCTGGAGCGCCGGCCGCAGCTCGGGCGCGAGGTGTTCGCCCGGAGCAGCCCCGAGCTGAGCCCGTCCGGCCGCGCCGGCGATCTCACCGAGCTGCTGCGCGCCTGCCTGGTCGCGCTGCGCGTGCCGGAGGAGCAGGCGGCCGCCTTTCGCCCCAAACCGCCGCCATTGTGGCGGGCCGGCGACGCGCTGCCCCACCTGCGCCAGCTGCTCGGTATGCTGCCCGACGGCAGCCCGTTGACGGCGTTCCTGCCGCAGCTTGGCACCGAGCAGCCAGACAGCGTGGTGCGCACCCGCGCGGCGCTCGCCAGCACGCTGATCGCCGGCCTGGAACTGGCGCGGGACGGCGTGCTGGCGCTGGAGCAGGACACCGCGTGGACGCCGGTACGGGTCCGACGCCACGAGGACCGAACCGGAAATCGCCCGCCGTAAGTTGTCCTGGGCAAACTACCCGCGCGCGTGGACGTCCAGCAGAAGCTGCGGCGAGGAGGCGGGCCGGGGCCGTGCCGGACCGGTCTCGCGCGCCACAGCCGATGACGCGGCCGCCGCGAATTGCGCGATCAACAAGGACAGGAGGAACCGGTCCGCCCCGCTTCGGTAGGGCCCGAGAAAGATGTCGCCCAGCGCATAGCGCAGCCGGTAGGTGATCCAGCGCTGCGCCAGATGGTAGTTGCGGTCATGGATCATGTGGCAGCGCTGGCAGAGGCTCCGCAGATTGCGTAGCCGGTTGTTCTCCGGGTCGTTGTCGAGATGCGCGGTGGCCAGGATCACCCGCGTCGTGCGCATCTCGATCGCCTCGACGAGGGTTGGCCAGCGAGCCGGCCGGCCACGGCCGTCGATCCAGGTCTGACGCGACGGATCGAACCATCGTCCGCCGGGGAGGCAGCGGATTGTGGTGCCGTGCGGCCGCTGGCACCGCTCGCACTTGCCGCCGGCGCGCTCGAAGCGGACGCGTCGGCTGATCTCAGGCCAATGCGCCGGATAGAGCCGGCGCAGTTCGGATCGGATCGGCATCGCCCGGGATTCTAGCCGCTGTCCTGACGGGGACAAAACCTTTCCTCGGTCGTCTGGCGGTCGACGGGCATTGCAGCGCGTCAGGTTGCGAGCCCACGGCCGCGGTCTGTAGAGATCGACTCCACTTTGGATCGCCGAGGATGCACGCCGTTGCCGTCCAATCCGGACTTGCTCGACCTGGTCGCCAGCATCGTGTCCGCGCATGTCGCGCACAACGCGGTGACCCCCGAGGCGCTGCCCGGCGTCATCCGCTCCGTCTACACCGCGCTGAGCGGCCTGCGCACCGAGCCGCCGCCCATCGAAAAGCCCGAGCCCGCCG
>DATIMU010000363.1:0-2229 GCA_035475015.1 Acetobacteraceae bacterium | reverse complement strand
CCGCCGCCCAGGCCCTTGGCGATCGTCATGAGGTCGGGCGCGATGCCTTCCTGCGCGCAGGCGTGCAGGGTGCCGGTGCGCCCCATGCCGCACATCACCTCGTCGAGGATCAGCAGCACGCCGTGACGGTCGCAGATCTCGCGGACGCGCTTGAAATAGCCCGGCACGGCGGTCACCGCGCCGGCGGTCGCGCCGACCACCGGCTCGGCGATGAAGGCCGCGACGGCTTCCGGGCCGAGCCGCTGGATTTCTTGTTCGAGCTCATCGGCGACCCGCTGGCCGTACTCCGCCTCGCTCTCGTTCGCCTCCTTGAAGCGATAGGCGAAACACGGAGAGATGAGCGAGACCTGCATCAGCAACGGGTCGTACGGCGCGCGCCGCCACGCATTGCCGCCGACCGCGAGCGCGCCGAGCGTGTTGCCGTGGTAGCTCTGGCGGCGGGAGATGAAATGCCGGCGTTGCGGCTGGCCGACCTCCAGGAAGTATTGCCGCGCCAGCTTGAGCGCCGCCTCGACCGCCTCCGAGCCGCCGCTGACGAAATAGACCCGCTCGATGCCCGAAGGGGCGCTCTCGACCAGGGCATCGGCGAGCCGCTCGGCCGCCTCGCTGGTGAAGAAGCTGGTGTGCGCGTAGGCCAGCTCGGCGACCTGTCGCTGCACGGCGCGCACGACGTTGGGATGGCCGTGCCCGAGGCACGACACCGCCGCGCCGCCCGAGGCGTCGATATAGGTCTTGCCGTCGCGATCGGTGATGGTCAGGCCGGCGCTGCTCACCGCGACGGGCATCGTCTGCCGTGCGGCGCGGTAGAAGACATGGTTCATGCTCGGAGCTCCCCGGATGATCGGCGCGGCACGAAACAGTTATTGCGTGCCGCTCCGGAACTCGGCAAGGCTCGCCTCGTCGCATGGGGAGGTGCCGGAATGGACAAGAGCAGGCGCGATTTCGTGCGCGGCACCGGGCTGGTCGGACTCGGCATGATCGCGAGCGGCCCATTCTCGTCGCGCGCCTGGGCGGCTGGCGAGCCGATCGCGCTCGGCTGGGTCGGCCCGCTGTCGCCGCCCGGCAACTACTCGGGCGGCCAGGAGATGAAATGGGCGGTGCAGCAGAAGGCGGATGAGATCAACAAGGCTGGCGGCATCCTCGGCCGGCCGGTCGAGGTGTTCTACGAGGACACCAAGGGCCAGCCGGCGGAGGGCAGCGCGGCGGCGGTCCGGCTCATCACGCAGAACCATGTGGCCGCGCTGTTCGGCGAGTTCCACAGCTCGGTGGCGCTGGCCGAGATCGACGTCGCGCACAAATACGGCGTGCCCTGGATCGGCACCGACGTGTGGGCGGACCAGATCACCGCGCTGCACTATCCCGAGGTGTTCCGCGTCTCGCCGGCCAATTCGCTCATCTACCTGAAGGTCGCCAACTGGATCGCCGACCGGGGCTTCAAGCACGTCGCGATCGTCGCGGAGAACTCCGATTTCGGCCAAGGCGGCGCCAAGGTGGTGGCGGACATCTACAAGCAGCGCGGCGTCGATCACTCCGTCGTGACGATCGAGCTCAACCAGCAGGATTTCACCCCCGCGCTGTTGCGCCTGATGAACGCGAGCCCGCGCCCGGACCTGCTCGAAATGGTGGTGGCCGGCCAGGCGCAGTACCAGATCGTCAAGCAGGCCTGCCAGCTCGGCTTCGCGCCCACCGCCAAGACGGCGATGATCGGCTCGTCCGGTCTGTTGCAGAAGGAGGTTTGGGAAGTCGACGGGCAGTGCGCCAAGGATTTGCTGGTGGTCGACGTCGCCATGCCCAAGGCACATTGGAATGATCAGGCGCGGGCCTTCGTGGAGAATTTCCAGAAGCGCTACGGCCGCGCGCCGACCGGGGTGGCGATGGAGGCGTACGACACGCTCGGCGTGCTTGCCGCCGGCATCGCCAAGGCGGGCTCGACCGACGGCAAGGCGATCATCCACGCGCTGGAGAGCATCCACTATACCGGCGTGCACGGCTCCTATTCCTTCTCCGACAAGACGGAGCCGGCCTGGGCGTATCATCAGTGGATGGACGTGCCGTTCATGGTCATTCAGTACACCGAGATGAACCAGACGCCGGAGGCGGCGGCGATCCTGTTCCCGAAGGACTGGGCCACCACCGACAAGATCCAGCCCGAGAAATAGCCGCGCCGCCGACATGGATTATTTCGCGCTGCTCGCGATCAACGGCCTGGTGATCGGGCTGATCTACGCG
>DATIMU010000362.1:0-5137 GCA_035475015.1 Acetobacteraceae bacterium | reverse complement strand
CGCCACAGGCCGAACGTGTAGTCGGAGTAGAAGCTGCTTCGCTTGCCGTGGCCGCGCTGCGCGTACATCAGCACCGCGTCGATCGTCAGCGGGTCGCGTTTCCACTTCCACCACTGGCCCTTCGGCCGCCCCGGCACGTAGGCGCTGTCGCCGCGCTTGAGCATCAATCCCTCGATCGAGGCGGCGCGTGCCTCGTCGCGGATGGCCGACAGATCCTCGATGCTGTCAAACGAAATGAGCGGCGAGAGCGCCATGTGGCGCGGACGCACGCGCTCCCACCATGCTTCCAGGCGCCGGCGGCGCGCATCGAAGGGCAACGGACGGACATCCTCGCTGCCCTCGAACAGCATGTCGTAGAGCCGGATGCCGGCGGGGAAATCGCGCAGCATCTTCGCCGTGACCCCCTTGCGGTTGAGCCGTTGCTGCAGATCGGCGAAGGGTGCGACCTCGCCCTCGCGGATCACCAGCAGCTCGCCGTCGAGCACCGCCTCGAAGTTCATCGCCTCGACGATCTCGGGGAAGGCGCCCGAGATGTCGTCGCCGCTGCGCGAGTAGAGCCGCTTGCCGCCCGCAGTCGCCACGAGTTGCACGCGGATGCCGTCCCATTTCCATTCGGCACGGTAGTCGCGCGCATCGAGGGAGACGCGGTCCTGCGGCTCCAGCGGATGCGCCAGCATCGGCGGGCGAAACACTGGCGCGTCCCGCGGGTCGGGCCGCGCGCCTCTTCCCTCCAGCCAGGCAAACAACGGCGCATAGGGCGGCGCGAGACCGTGCCACACCTCCTCCACGTCATCCGGCGCGATCCGCCCGTCGGTCATCTCGGCCAGCGCGATCTTCGCCAGCCGCGCCGAGACGCCGACCCGCAGCGCGCCGGTGATGAGCTTCAGCAGAGCGAGCCGCACCGAGGGCTCGGAGGCGTCGAGCCAGCCGGCGACGATGCTGGGGAGCTCGGATTTCGGCGCGGTCTCCAGGCTCTCCACCACCTCGGCGAGCGTCGGCGGCGCGGCGTTGGTCGGCTTGCCCGGCCACATCAACGCCACGGTTTCGGCGAGGTCACCGACATAGTCGTAGGACCAGGCGAACAGCTCGGGATCGGTGCGCGCGGCGGCGAGCTCGCGGATGAGACCAGGCTTGGCGGCGGTGAAGGCCAGCTCGCCGGTGACGGCCGCGAGCCCGATGCCGCGATCGGGGTCCGGCTCGCTCGCGAAATAGCGGCGCAGCAACGCGATCTTGGCATTGCGTCCCGGCGTGAAGACCAGACGCTCCAGCAGATCGGCGAAGGCGATCACGCGGCCGTCTCCGCTAACCCTTCGTCGTCCTCGTCGCTATAGCCCACCAGCCGAAGCGCCCGGCCGCGCACGCCGCGCTGGGCGATGCAGTGGATCAGCGCCTCCTCGCGCCCGTGCGTCACCCACACCTCGTGTGCGGCCACCTCATCGACCGTGGCGTTGAGCTCGTCCCAGTCGGCATGGTCGGAGATCACCAGTGGCAACTCGACGCCGCGCGAGCGGGCGCGCTGGCGCACGCGCATCCATCCCGACGCCAGAGCGACAACCGGTTCGGCCAGCCGCCGTGCCCAGCGATCCGTCACCGCGCCGGGCGGAGCGAGCACGATAGCGCCCTTCAGCTGGTCCTTGGCCGCCCCGGTGGCGGGACGCAGATCGCCGAGCGCCACGCCCTGCTGCTCGTACACGGCGCAGAGCGGGGCCAGCGCGCCGTGCAGATAAATCGGCTGGTCCCAGCCGGCGCCGCGCAACAAGGCGATGAGCCGCTGGCATTTTCCCAGCGCGTAGCAGCCGATGACATGGGTCCGCTCAGGGAACAGCGCCCGGCTCGCCAGCAGCCGATCGATCTCATGTGCGGGCGGCGGGTGGCGGAACACCGGCAGCGCAAACGTCGCCTCGGTGACGAACACGTCGCAGGCAACTGGGACGAAGGGGTCGCAGGTCGGGTCTGGCTGGCGCTTGTAGTCGCCGCTCACCACCACGCGGCTGCCGCGATACTCCATCGCCACCTGCGCGCTGCCGAGCACATGCCCGGCCGGCTCCAGCCACAGCGTCACCTCGCCGATCCGCAAGGGCTCGCCCCAGCCGAGCGCCTGCTGTTCCAGCCCGGCCTGCCCCTCGCCCAGCCGCGCCCGCATCAGCGCGAGCGTGCCCGGGCTGGCGAGCACCGCGCGGTGACCGGGGCGGGCGTGATCGGAATGGGCATGGGTGATGACGGCACGATCCACCGCCCGCGTCGGGTCGACGAAGAACCCGCCGGGCTCGCAATAGAGCCCGCCGGGGACGACCTTCAGCCAGGTCTCGGGATGCGGCGGCATCTTGGTGATGTGGGGAGTGGGGCCAAGCTTGCACGGCCCGGCGGGTCGGTCAGATCGCGATGATGGTGCCCAGCCTGGAGCGGATCAGCCGGGCGATGTCCGCCGGCACCGCGCCCCCGGCGTAGCGCACCGGCCGGGCCAGCGTGTCGATGCTTCGAATGTGGCTGGTCAGGATCTCCCCTGCGACGGGGAGGCCCGGCGGGAGAATGACGCTGGTCGGGAACGGCCGCACTCGCGAGGTAATCGGGCATACAACGGCAAGCCCTGTGTTCTCGGTGAACAGGGCGGCCGAGACGACCAAGGCCGGTCGGCGGCCGGCTCGCTCCCGGCCGCGGCTCGGGTCGAAATCGGTCCAGATCAGGTCGCCCGCGTCGGGGATGTAGTCGGGGGTTGTCACTCCTCCACGATCTCACGGCCGACATCGCTGCCCCAGTCGAACGCCCCGGCGAACTCGGCCCGCCACGCCGCGGCGCTCTTGCCGACGAACATTTCCTTCAAGGTCGGCTCCGGTAGCGCGCGGCGGATGATGATGGCCCCCTCCCGGGTCTCGACCTGCACGCGCGCCCCGTCGGCGATCCCGGCCTGGCTCGCGACCTCCGTCGGCAGCCGCACCGCCAGGCTCTTTCCCCAGCGACCAACAGTGACCAGCGACATCAGCCTCCTCCAACTATCACAATCATAATATCCCAAACATATCACTGGCGAGCAGATTGGACGGTCCCCTCGCATCGGGATGCTAGGACGCATCGACAGCACGCTTCGCAGTGCTACATAGGACGCGATGGACGGAACATTGCCAGAACCTTTCGCCGGCTGGTTCGCCGCGCGGGGCTGGAGGCCCCGGTCGCACCAGCTCGCCATGCTGGCGGCGGCGCGGGCGGGGGAAAGCGTGCTGTTGATCGCTCCCACAGGCGGCGGCAAGACGCTGGCCGGGTTCCTGCCCAGCCTAGTCGATTTGCACCAAGCGCCACGGCCCGGCCTCCACACGCTGTATGTCAGCCCGCTGAAGGCGCTCGCCACCGACATCGCGCGCAACCTCACCGCGCCGGTGACGGAGATGTCCCTCCCTGTCTCCATCGAGACCCGCACCGGCGATACCCCCGCCAACCGCCGCGCCCGCCAGCGCGAAGCGCCCCCCAACCTCCTGCTGACCACGCCCGAAAGCCTCGCCGTCCTGCTCTCCTCGTCCGAGGCGGCCACGATATTCGCTTCCCTCGCCTGCGTGGTGGTGGACGAGGTGCACGCGCTGGCCGGCACCAAGCGGGGCGATCAGCTCGCGCTCTGCCTCGCCCGACTCGCGACCCTGGCACCGGCCGCGCGTCGGGTCGGGCTGTCGGCCACCGTCGCGCACCCCGACGCCATCGCCGCCTATATCGGCGCGCGGCGGCGGATCGAGGCGCCGGACGGGGTGCCGCCCGCCATCGCCATGATGCTGCCCGAGGGGCGGCTGCCGTGGTCCGGCCATATGGGCCTCGACGGCGCGCCGGAGATCATGGAGCGCATCCGGGCCGCTGGCATGACCATCGTATTCGTCAACACGCGCGCGCAAGCGGAGCTGATCTTCCAGGCGCTGTGGAAGCTCAACGCCGAGACCCTGCCAATCGCCCTGCATCACGGCAGCCTGGAAGTGGCGCAGCGCCGGCGCGTCGAAGCGGCGATGGCGGCGGGAAGCCTGCGCGCGGTGGTCGCCACCTCCTCGCTCGACCTCGGCATCGACTGGGGCGGGATCGACCAGGTGATCCAGGTCGGCGCGCCGAAAGGCGTCTCCCGGCTCTTGCAGCGCGTCGGACGCGCCAATCACCGCATGGACGAGGCGAGCCGCGCGATCCTGGTGCCGGCCAACCGTTTCGAGGTGCTGGAATGTGAGGCGGCGATGCTCGGCGTGGCGGCGCGCGAACTCGACGGCGACCCGCCGCGCCCCGGCGGGCTCGACGTGCTTGCCCAGCATCTCCTTCTCGTCGCGTGCGGGGCGCCGTTCCACCCCGATGCGATGTACGCCGAGGTGACGGGAAGCCAGCCCTACGCCGGCCTGTCACGCGGCGACTTCGACGACGTTCTGCGCTTCGTCGAGGACGGCGGCTACGCGCTCGCCGCCTATGACCGCTGGAAAAAGCTGTTTCGCGACAGCGAGGGGCGCGTGCATGTGCGTTCCGAGCGGGTCGCCCGCCAGGCGCGCATGAACATCGGCACCATCGTCGAGGCGCCAATGATAAAAGTCCGCCTCGCAGGCAAGCGCGGCTTCGGCCCGGTGCTCGGCGAGGTGGAGGAATACTTCGTCAACCTGCTCACCCCCGGCGACACCTTCATGTTCGCCGGCCGCCTGCTCCGGTTCCTGCGGCTGCGCGAGATGGCGATCGAGGTCGCCGAGGGCGGCACCGGCGATCCGATGGTCCCGGCCTACGAGGGTGCGAGGATGCCCCTCACCACCAACCTCGCCGACCGCGTGCGCGCGCTGCTGCAGCGGCCGGCCGACTGGCATCTGTTCCCCGAGCCGGTGCAGGAATGGCTGCGGCTGCAGAAGCGGTCCTCCCGCCTGCCCGGCCGGTCGGACCTGCTGGTCGAGACCTTCCCCCGCGGCGACCGCTGGTATCTCGTCGCCTATTGCTTCGAGGGCCGCAACGCGCACCAGACCTTGGGAATGCTCGTCACACGCCGGATGGAGCGGTTCGGCATGGCCCCGCTCGGCTTCGTCGCGACGGACTACGTGCTCGGCATCTGGTCGGCCAACCAGCCGACCGATGTGGCAAAACTGTTCGAGCAGGACATCCTGGGCGACGACGTGGAGGCCTGGATGGCCGACAGCTCCATGCTGCG